>JAFGIB010000455.1 GCA_016929805.1 Deltaproteobacteria bacterium
CACAGGATCTAAGAAGTGCTTCCGGCTTTCAACCTATTGAAATATTTAGCTATTAACCTGATCGAGAATCATGCTCGGTGATTTAGCCGAACGCGCCCATGTAATAGGCGGCGCGGTTGGGGACCGGCGCTCTGCTCAGCGACTGACCTTGCGGCACGGTCGTGGCGACTCGCTGCGCTTCAAGATAGACTTCCACGGGCGAAAGACCCAATCCAATGTTCATCATAAACGTAACGCCGATAGGTTGCCCTTGAAGGTTTCTAAGGAGCGCAACGCCCGCTCCAACCTCAACCGGAATTTCCGGATTGCCGGTCGATACGTTGATGACCTCGGCCGTGCATTCGCCCGCGAAGTTTTGAACGCCGCCGGTGACCACCGTGAACTGGAGAGAGACATTCATGCTGGCCAAAAATCCGAAGCTCGCGCTTTGCATTCCGTAGAATCCGATGACGTCGCCCGGCGCAAACAGCACGCCGAATCCGCCGCCGAATCCGACGAGGATGCCCGCGCTACCAGCGACCCCTACCGCGATGGTCAGGTTGTTGTTGTTCGCGAGCTCTCGTAGCCACGCGATCCCGGGGATCGCGTTGAGCACTTGCGACGCAAGCCATGCTTCGGTGCCCGATAAGACCTGTCCGCCCGGCAGATATATCCGAGTCGCATTGTCCATGGTTCTCGACAGCGCGCGCATGCTTTGCGCGGTCGTCACGGGAATCGGATCGCTCAGAAGAGCCGTGAGCTGCTGATCGGTCGCGCCCTGGCTTTTAAGCGATTGGATCGCGTTCACCATGTCGGGCCCAAAGCGCTGGGCGAGGTTTTCCGCGGAGCCGTATACGGCGCGGCGCGGGTTCATGCGCGATCCATAGGTGGCGTAGGTGTCGTACCTGTTTAAATATCCGTATGACTGAGTCGTGGGAACGCTCGTATAGGTTCTCTGGGCCTCAGCGTATATTTCCAACGGAGAAAGACCGGCTCCCAGCGTCATCATACACGCAACGCCCAAAAAGTCGCCGGACGGTGTAACGATAATCGATGCTCCGCCTCCGATTTCCACGGGGATTTCCGGATTGCCGGAGGACAAGTTGACGGTAATCGCTCTCGCCTCACCGCTGAAGTTTTCCACCCCGCCTCTTATTATTATAAACTGTAACGATACGTTGGCGCTCGCGAGGAAACCCGCGCTGAACGATCTCATATTATAAAATCCGATGACGTTGTTTGGCGCGAATAGAATTCCGGCACCCAGGCCCCCGCCCGCTCCAAGACCGGCGCCCGCTCCTACACCGATACCGATGGTGTAGCCCTGGTTGGCGATTTGTCGTATCAAAGCGATGGGTGGAATCGTCGCGAGAAGAAAATCGGCGGCATCCAACGCCCATCCCGATAGAATCTGGCCGTTGGGGAGATAGATGGTCGTTGCGTTATTGTCCATCGCAAAAGCGGTTCTGCTCAGCCCCTGGGTCTGGACCGGCGCAGGGTCGCTCAACATCGCGGTGAGATCGGCGTCGCTCACGCCCTGGTTTTTAAGGTCCTGAACGGCCTGAACCATTTGCGGTCCAAACCGATTGGCCGCGGATTCCGCGTTCTGCGCGTACGCGTAAGGCGGCGCCACTCTCGCGTATTGGTTGAACAACCCGGCGGGTGTGCCGTATTGCTGCGGCCGAATCTGCTGCGGCCGAGCGTATTGCGGGACTGCTTGCGGTGGGCGCGGCGGTGCATACCGGGGTTGAACGGGTGCAGGACCGTTGAAAACCGGATAGTCGTTTTCGTGTCGTGCGTTGGGTCTATAATAGGTCATGATATTTTCCTCCTGCGCTACCCGGTGATGTATCCACCGCGGAGCGTGATTGGGTTCGCTGTTCGAATCGATTGTTGTGGTTGCTTGCCGGCTAAAACGAGTACTGCGTGAACTGCCTCGTCTACGGCCCCCGGTGTGTAATACATGAGCATGAGCCCCGACGGTACGGGTGGCCGCTTGAAAGTTATTAAGAAACTGTTCGAAGGTCAGGGTGTAACGCTCGCCCTGGTCGATCGGCCATGGGTCGTTGATGCGAACACGGGTGTTGAATGCCGTGCCGTCGCCGAAAATACCGGTGACGACGATCGAATGCAGTCCCGGGCTCGCTTCCCCCACCCATAACGGGCCGTGCGTTTCCAACGCGGAACACAGACCTTCCACGGTCCAGGTCTGATTGTATTGAATAATAAGACCCCAGGTTCGAGCCAGGGTTTGTACGTCCTCGGGATCGAGTCCTTCCCGATAGGCCGACCAATGGCCCGCGCCGGCCGCCACCTCTTGGGGATCGACGAAAACCCGGTCTCGCCATCCGACGATCATCGCGGCGGACGCGGCCCAGCAACTCATTCCCGTGGTTTGAGGGACCAAGGGAACTTCGTTCCAGATGTCGAAATGATTCTGCCTTTGCTGCTCGACCATCATCGTGATTTATCTCGTTTAGTCTTTTTACGAGGGACGGCGGCGGCGTGCAGCCCGGAGGGTTTGAGAACGACAAAAAGAGGCGGCTTGCCGGCGGTGATGCCGCTCGATTCATCCGTTGGGGGCCGAGGCGGTCTTATCGCCACGAACATGGGTTCGATCTCGAACGCGATCAATGGGTCGGTCAGCTCGTTTTTCATCGGTTCGTCGGAAACAGCGACCCCGGCGATCGAAGGCTTGATCGCGGACACCGAAAGCAGCGTATGCCGCATCGCTAGCTTCTCTTCTTTGGGGATCGTTTCAGTGATCTGAAACTGTTCTCCCCCTTTTTTGACCGTGAGCTTGAGCGTCCGGTCGTTTTCTTGCGGTTCGAGTTTCTGGGATAGACCGCTGCCGACGATGACACCGTCGACCTCCCACTGAACCTCGAGTTGTTCGTCATCCTCGGTGTCTAGCCAAAACTCCAAGGACTCCGCCTGACGCATGACAAATCGGGGAACCACGATGTCGTCGGGGCGGGACATCGAGCGTTCGGCCGCATTCCAGCCGTCGCTCGCGACTACCCGAATGCCGTCGAAAACAAGCCCGGGGCTCAGCCGGTCAATGGGAAGTCGAGCGCCATATGCCCAGTTGGAAATCGTGGTCACGGGATTGAAGAGCCCTTGATTCCCGAATTCAATCGTACATTGAGGCTTGCGATACGCCGAATGCCGAAGCTCCCATTCGAGCGCGGCATCGACGATGTTCAATGTGAGGACGCTCGGAGCGCCCTGAGGTCTGTGGAAACAGAGACAACGCGTTGCGCCGCCCGACAGGGTGTCATCGCTATCACTCGGCGTTTGACCGCCGCGGCTTCGGGGCTCCCGCCAGATTTCGACCGCGACGACGTGAGGTGTAATAGGTAATAGTAATACGAAATCTCCGACGCGCGAGGGCCGAACCGCTCGGATGCGCCGCCTCGTGATCGGGTTCTTCTCCGCGTCGAGTCCGATCGCGATAAGAGGACTCGGGCTTCGCGAGCCCGGTCCGAGCATTCGATGTACGGCCCGGATCGGATCGAGCAATTTAATCTGGTAGCCGTCGTATGAACCGACGATCCTCAAACACAACGTCGGGCCGTCGAGAGGTTGAACCGGCGCCCGCAGGGCCTCGACGAGTTTTGAGGGCGTCGATACGATGACGGCTTGAGCCGCGTCGCTCGGACAGATGGCGTAAAACCCGTTGGGGTTGTTTTGAGGCACCAACGCCACCCACGTCGCCGTGTCCAGTCCGGAAGCGCGGCCGGCTAACAGGTTAAGCCGCTCGAGTAGAAGAAGGGTCGACGGAGCGCTCGGCATATCCGGTGTACCCGAAACCGATAGGTCGGCGTCGTCCAACCAAGCGGGCTCGATCGGACGGATCGCAAGGACAGCACAGGCCTTTGACAGTGCCTTTTCTTTGTCTTGCGTGCTCACGCGGTGGAAGGTCCCGTCGAGAATCGCAGGCCGAATCACGACAACCGGCCTGCCCGCGACACGGGTCGCCGGTTCGCCATACGAGGTATGGTTAGAGGGAAGCGGTGCTGACGGCGTCGGAACCTGCGCGATGAGATCCACCTCAACCGGGCTTGTTTCAAGACAGGGTATCTCGTCGTCGATTTGCGTCCAGTGATCACGGATGGCCTGCCGGTCGGTATTACCGAGATCGGCCATTTTAGGTACGAATACGCCGACCCAACCCTCGTTTAGGCCGTCCGGAATCGCTACCTCGATCGCATTGTTTTTGTCGTCGATCTCCAGAACGGTCGCGACTTCGACCTTGTCGAAGTTGGCGCAAACCACCTGGGCCGTGCCGTCGACGAGCATATCGAATACCGAAGAGGCACTTTTTTTCCGAGAAGCCGAGGTCAGTGTCTGAGCATCCGGGTCGATGATGAGCCGTAGCTTGTCTTGAGACAACAGCTCCACGCTCAGGATACACTCGGTAAAAGCCGCGTCCCAACGCGTCGATTGCGTTTGTTCAATCAGCGCGTTGAAAATTTGGGTGAAGCACGACAAGCGTTTGCGCTCGCACGCGTCGAGCAGATAGGCAAGACCCATCGGCTCCGCAACGGTATTACCGTCCAAACGCCATAGTCCCAACAGCAAGGAAGCGAGCTGCTGCGCGGTCATTCCGCTTTTGACGGCGCGCAATACGATTTCCGCCGGTCCCAGGGCGATGGCCAGCGCGTGAAGGGTGTTGAGAAAGTTAATGGGCGCGTTGAGGTCGCGACAGACGCGACCCACGGCAAGGCCGGTCAAAACCAGGCTTGCGGGCTCGAGCAGTCCGGGCTTACAAAAGCACGTGCGTGTCTCGGCGCAGACGAGCGGTGTACCCGTTATGTCTGCATCATCCGAGTGCTCTTTTTGAGATGCGATCTCGCGCAGCTGCCGCATCAGCTCAAGGCTCTGGGCGAGACATGAGGACGCCAAGAGCCTCAGTCGGATGATGGCCTGCTGATCGTCTGAAAGAACGGCTTCGGCCTCTTCCGCCAGCGAGCGTAATTGCAGCGCCGGGGTCTTGAGCTTGAGCACGATCGGAGCCAGGTTCGGTTCAACGCCGACGGCGGCGTCCAACGCGTTCGTGAGCTTTTCCCATTGTTCCGGTCGCAGAATCGGTTTCATACGACACCTCGCTGACTGCCCGAACGATCCGTCGTGGCGTGCTTCTGCTCAACCGTACGTGCTGCGGCGCGATATTTGGACGCAGGGGCGGTTTGTGGACGCGTATCGGCGGCGACACTCGGCGATCCGATAACCGGACGGTGAAGACCCGGAGCAGCGATCCGCAACGAGCGCGGGTTCGATCCATACAATGACTGCGGGGACGCGGGGGTCGTCGGGCTCGGTGTCGTTGTAGAGGCGGGTGTTGTGGGTGTCGTCGTAGGATTCGAGGGAGTGGTCGGGGTCGTCGTGGACGAGGGTGTTGTGGGTGTTGTCGTGGGGGTCGTTCGGGTCGTTCGGGTCGGTGTCGTCGTGGGGGTCGTTCGGGTCGGTGTCGTCGCGGGGGTCGTTCGCGTCGGCGTCGTTGTGGGGGTCGTTCGCGTCGGCGTCGTCGTGGGTGTTGTTCGCGTCGGCGTCGGCGTGGAGGTGGGGGTACTTGGGCGGGGCGTGGTCGTAGTCGGTCGAGTGAAGGAGGGCGCCGAGGTCTGAGGGGTTGCGTTTTGAAGAAGGCTTTGGCGCTCAAAATCCGGAACGCGCGCTTGCGCGGCAATACGCCGCTGGGCTTCCCGGCTCGCCATGCGGTCCAGAGGAATTTGGTCCGTGCGAAAGTCCACGTCCACACTGGAGCGCAGCCCGGCCTGCAGCGCGATATCTTCGCGAGAGTATTGATCATCGCTTCGGACAAAGCCCACGGTCGCGGAAACGCTGGCGCTCGCTCCCCAGTTGCCGACGCCGAAGCTGCCGCTGGCCGAGGTCGACACGCGCGTATCTAATTGCTCGGCTTGCCGTTGTTCCGCGATACTCCTCGCGTCGATCTGCATATTCATCGAGGCGTGGATTTTTCCCGCGTCGACCACGATGCGTTGCATGCCCATGAGCACCATGGTCGCTAGCATCTGTTGCCGGTCCCGCCCGAGTTTGCGTTGCACCAGGGGGATGAGGGTCTCGGTCAGCTCGCTCTCATCGACCGTACCCATCTCGTCCTCGGTAGCCCCGAGCGCCTGTTGCAGTCCTTCTCGATTCAGGTCTTCATCCGAGTCCGGATTGAGCGATAGCTGAATGTCTTCGCCTTCTCCCTCGACGACAAACTGTCGCGGAAACCGCGAGGCAATCCACTGGGCCGCCCGCCCGACGCTGATGTTGCTGCTCGCGAAATCGTCGCTGGAAGCCGAAACCGCTTCGAGCAGCGACGAATAAGCTTCGAGTTGCTGAATGGTCGAGTTTTGGATCGCTTGGAATACGCCCGATATCAGTGAGGTGACGAATCCCGGGAAATCGATGGCATTCATCGTATCGCGCAGCGTGCCCGCGGCCGAGCTCACTGCGGTGCGGCGATGGATGTCGCCCGCGGCTTGGGCGGTCGCCAGCGGGGTTTTCGACCGCGTTACGCGCGGGCGTTTCGCGACGTCGTTGGTCAGCTCGCGTTCTTGCTCCAGCAGCTCGGCAGCCGCGGTCGATACCTTGAGCATTCGCTCGGTAAGGGTCTCTTTCAGATCGGGATACCCGGCGAGCTGGGGCGTTGCGTCGATGACCGAAGCGACGGCCTCGCGGACGCAATTGAGGGTTTGCGCGGAGACGCTCATCGCCCCTTCTCCGTCCATGCGTACCAGGCCTCGGCGGCTTGGACGACGGGGTCGCGTCTGTCGACTTGGATGCCCGATCCGGATAGCGCGTCGGCCTGATCGGCTATCCACCGGATAATTCGCATTCCGGCGTTTGCACGGGCTATCGATCGTAAAATATCCGGTTGTTTCCCGAGGATTTCACCGCCGTGGCGGTGAAGGATCATCCAGGGGCTACCGCCTCCGAAGGCCCGGGCGACTTGCGGGTCTTGCAGCAGTCTCAGCGCCGCTGAAATCTGCGAGACGATTTCACGCGCCGCGAAACCGGTTATTCCGGTTCCTTTTGTGGAGAGATCCGCGCCGAGGTCCTGCGCCAAGACCGACGCTTGAGCCGAGAGGCTCGCGACCCCCACGTTCGAAGGTTGCCGTCCGATATCCCTGAGCGTTTTTACGAAAAGTAAAAACCTGCCATCGAATCCGCCGCGACCGTTTTGCGACGGACCAAAGACCCGTTCGTATAGCGCCCGCCTTTCAGTCGCCGTAAAACGGAACTCTTTTTGCGTGAACCGCATAAACCCTCGGGCTGAATTGCCGACGGGCAACCGCAGCGTGCCGTTCATCATTCGCTCCGCGACGGTCTCAACGAACTCGATAATACCCGACGCCTCGACTTGATACGCCCAGTACAGAACGGCGATGACCTGAACTTGCGCGCGGACGATTTGCGAGGTTCCGAGATCGGGTAAATCGATAACGCCCAAGCCGTTTCCGCCGAAGCGCGCCGCGACCGCCGCGAGATGTTGCGCCAGCAGCTGCTCGCAGGTTTCTAGACCGTTCGCCGCGACGACCGCGGGATCGGAAGGCGAAATCGGCGGGGGGCGGACAGCGGCGGCGACCGCCGCGTGCGGCGGCGCGTTCGCCGTGGGTAATCGTTCACGCGGGTATTGCCTTTCGGTGACGGCGGCGGCTGATTCGTGTGCTACGCGTTGGGGCGAAGCCGCGTTAGCCGGGCTCGCGGGCGCGCGCGGATTTACGCGCGACGCGGCCAACGGGCTATCGGCGGCATGAACGGCTGTCATGGTTGCGCCCGTTGATTGACTTGATCCAGCTGGGTCACCGAAGCCATTTTTTCCAGCGGAAACGTCTCGCTCTTGAAATTGACTCGGACCTCTCCGGTGAGGTTGGCCTTGACCTTGGCTTTGGATTCGCTCTCGTCGGAGGTCGCCGAGCTGACCACGGTCTTGTGCGTATCGACACTGCGATCGTAGTCGCCGCTAAACCAACCGCCGCCCGATCCATGCGAGCGCACCTGTTGCGCCGTGTCATACATGGACGCGCGATTGGTTCGGCTGGCCTCGTCGCTGGCCTTCATATCAAAGATAACCTTGGCGTTGATCAACCCATCAGTAACGACGATGCGATTGATGCCCAACAGCACCATGGTCGCGAGCTGTTTTTGGCGTAGCTTTGCCATCTCGAGCTGCGCCAAACGCACCAGCTTCGCTTCGCTCTCCTCTTCGTCCAGGTTGATTCCCTCTTTGAGGCCGAACGCTTCTTGGACCTCGTCGATGCCCTCGTCCTCGCCGGTCTCCGTGAGAGCCAAGCGCGGCGTCCCCTGTTCAATATCGATCGACAGTTTGCTGGGGAAGCGGTCCGCGAGATAGTCTCTCGCTTGGTTGGTCGTGATGTTGTCATTCGCGAATTGTTCGACGCTCGCGACCACCGCCTCGAGCAGTTTTCCGTACGCCTCCATTTGACGAATCGACGAATTGACAATGGAGGTGAACACCCCCTCGATCAGGCCGGAGACGAACTTGGGAAAATCCACCGCGGAGACCATGCGCTCGAATTGGTCGACGCCCGCTTTAATGGCGCCGCCTTGAAAGTCTTGCCCGACCAAGTTCTGTTTTTCGGCGAGCCGTTTTTGCAGCTTTTCCGCGCCGGATTCCAAAGCCACGGATTTCGCCAACTCGGGCTGGCCGGCCGCGGGGTCGGAAAGAAACGCCACGACGTTAACGAGTCCATTGGCCAGCGATAGGCGCGCCTGCGGATCGAGGCTTTGATAGGCCTCGGTTTTATCCAACAACTGTTTGACTTGAGCACGGACGACGTCTTGCTTGTCTTTATCGAGGTTATCGAGCGCCGTCATATCGCTCCTCCTGGCGATGGCGCGCTCGGGGTCGCCGCCGGAGCCGTGGCCGGCGTCGCGGTTTCAGTTGACGCGGGCGCGCCGGCTGTAACGGGAGCGCCGCCCGTCTGGGAAAGATAATTGATTTGGTCCATTTGAAGGGCGTCGAGTATCTTTTCAGGCGGCAAGGTCTCGGACTTGAAATTCACCCGTACCTCTCCGGTCAGCTGTGCCTTCATCTCGGCCTTGGACTCGCTCGTATCGTCTATCGCGCTTTGCACGGTGGTTTTGTGCGAGGTCTTCGTGGACGCGCCTCCGGCTGCCCATGGCGACCACGCGGCAGCGGCCGCTTTGGTCTCGCGCGACTCGGTGTCTATCATGCTCGCGGACGCCTTTCGCGCCGCCTCGTCCGAGGTTTTGATATCAAAAATAACCTTGGCATTGATCCGTCCATTGGTGACGACGATTCGGTTGATACCGAGCAACACCATTAATGCCATCATCTTCTGCCGCTGCCGGGCCATTTCGAGCTTCGCGGCTGTCACGAACTTCAGCTCGGATTCGGGATTCTCGAAATCGACGGTCTCCGAGCTTCTCGCCATTTGTTGCAGCGACGAGAAGTCCTCCGCGTCTTCCTGAGGCGCCAACCGATTGCCTTCTTCGGTCCGTTCGATTCGCACGATGCTCGGGTAACGTTGAGCGACCTGCTCGCGTACCTGGTCGTCGGAGATGTAATCGTTGGCGAACTCGCCGACCGATTTCGCGGTCGCGGCTAATAGCTCTCCGAAAGCCTCCATCTGTTGAATCGACGCGTCGACGATGGCTTGAAACACCCCCTGGATCAAGCCGCTGACAAACGCCGGAAAGTCGACCGTTTTGACGAGATTGCCGAACTCCTCGACGCCTTGACGCATCGCTCCCGCTTGAAAGTCCTGACCCACCTGACCCGGCGCGCCGGCCAGACGTTTCTTGAGATCGTCCACCGGACCCAAGGCCACGGCCATCTGTTCGGTTTCCGGCGGGTCATCCGAATCCAGCCAGCCCGGATCCTCCGCCAGGAACGCGCCGACCTTTACCATGTTTTGGGCAAACGCCTTGCGCGCTTCGTCATCCAATTCGTTATACGCTTTGGAGGACTCAAGCACTTTGCGGACTTCGCTCCGTACCAGCGATATGGGGGTTTTGTCCTCTGGCATGGAAAAGGCGTGCGGTTGCGGGTTTAGGCCGGCGGGGTTGTGGTTTCCGTGGCGCTCGGCTCTGTCGTCGCGCTCGGCGGCGCGCCGGCGGGCGGCGAAGGCGGCGCACCGCGACCCGCGCCTCGTGCTTGTTGAAGTTTAAAGATATCGCTTTGAGACGCGATGTTATTGAGATCGACCGTCTCGGATTTGAAGTTGAGGCTGACCTCGCCGAGAAGCTTGGCAGAGGCCTCCAAGGCGGCGTCGGTCGTCGTATCGCTTTGCTCGGTCAAATAGATAGCGGGGGTCTCGACGTATTGGTCCTCGCCTTTTGCCCAGCGGCTGCTCTCTCCGGAACGGCTATGATAACCGCCTCGTAGATTCGAATTGTTATATCGATAATTGCTGCCGCTCTCTTCGTAGCCCTCGCCGGTCTCTTCCGAGCTCTCGTACGATCTTTGCTGGGTTTTGGTGGTACCCATATTTTCATAGTCGTACGCACGAACGCGTGACTGCATGGTGTCCTTGGCTTTAAAATCGAACTTGAGCTTGGCGTTGATCTTGCCGTCCGTGACGACGATGCGATTGATGCCCATGAGCATCATGGTGGCTAAAAGACTCTGGCGACTGCGCGCCAACTCGTTACGCGCCGCGGGCACCAAGATGTTTTCAATGGTCTCCTCGTCGAGATCGGAGATACTCTCGCCAAGACCAAAGTCCTGTCCGAAATCGGGCAGATCCTCTAAATCGGCGTCTTCTCTCAATCCGACCCGCGGTTGTCCATCCGTGATGTTGATCTGCATGAGACTGGGATATTTGTCGACCAGGTGATCCCGCGCTTGATTCTCACTCACATTGGCGTCTCGAAAGTCGCTCAAGGACATCGCGACCGACTGCACCAGCTCGCCGTAAGCCTTCATCTGTTGAATACTCGCGTCCACCACGGCTTGAAAAACACCTTGAATCAGCTCGGCGACAAACGCGGTAAAGTTGACCTGGCGCAACAGCTCGCCCGCTTGCGTGACGCCCGTGGCAATACCGGTTCCGAATTCGCCGATTTTCGTTGGACCAAACTGGCTATCCGGTCGATCGGTCGCGCCTCCTGTGAACGCGGGTTGGTTGGATTGACCGGTCTGACCGCCGGTATTGAGGGGATTCTGCATTCCGCTCTGAACCTGGTCGCCCGTGAGCGGTACGGCATAGGGATCCGTTCGGCCGGCGGCGTCGGCCAGCTTGTTCTGAGCCATGGTTTGGATAATGGCCGCGGTGTTTTGTTGTATCGCGGCCTTCTCGTGCTCGGGAAACGCGCTGAACGCCTTACTTCGCGATAGCATTTGAGCGACTTGCCGGTGAACCTCTTGGTTCTGCTGTGCGGTATTCATGACGGGGTTCATCGCGATCTCCTAATCCGAATAACCGTTTTGGGAATAGGGGGGTGAATACCGGTAGGTGGCCGATTGCGGCTCGGATGCGACGTATTGCGGCGGCTCGGCAATGCGACCCTCTTGGTCGTAACCCGTGGGTCGCAAATAGATGGAGCAACGGGTCGACAGCCTCGGTTGAACCCGGAAACTCACGACGCTGATGTGGCCGGGTCCTTGGGTGCTGTCGGGCGTCATGGCTTGAACCCAACGGCTCAATTCGGTCTGCGACCGCGGGCGTTCGCTCATGGCCATCTTGACCAGTTGGTACATCTGCGGCGGCGGATCAGGAAGCGCCGCGAGCAGGACGTCGAGTTTCATCTCGATTCCCCGATACGTATCCCGAAGTCCGATAATGACCGAACCCTCCGGGAGGGTGAAACGCCCGCCGAGGATAACGCCGAGCGTGGCCAGCAGGTTCGCGTGTTGATGGCCGATGCCGAGCCGATGCAACAGCGGCTGCAACTCGATGAGCTTGAGATCGCCACGGAAGTAAAAGTACACGCGTATGGATCCGCGTTGACGGCCGCACGAGATCGATACGAAAATCGGCACGAGCTGCGGAAAAACATCCATGGCGATTCGAGCCGCGTGCTGGAGGTTGGGCGGCAGGTTGTCGATATCGCCCGGCCGCAATTCATAATAGACTTTAGATTCATTGATTCCGTGGATGTCCGTGCCCATGCCGAACCAGGCGCCAAACCGCGCGTTTCTCGCGGGGTGGCTTTTGCGCCATGGCTCGGAGCGTTCGTCAAACCAGTGCAGGGCCGGGCCGCCGAAATTCTCCGCGACCAACCGGCGCATCTCCCGCCCGGCTTCCTCATGTCGGGCAGAAGGAGTCGCGAACGGACCCAAAGGCTCCATGTCTAAACGAAGGGTGTTGCTCGACAGCTCGGAAAAGCTGTGTTCGAGCGGGAGGAAACCCGGCGTCAAGGCATTATCCCCGTACCGAACATCGCCCACCGGAAGGTGAAAGCTTTTGTCGAGTAGACCGCCTATCGCATGGATCGGGTTTTTTGTTCCAAGTCGGCGCGAGGCTAAAGTCAAGCGCCGTTTGGCTACATCGGATGCCCGTATAATAGTCATTTTAGATCCTATCAGAAGCGGTTTCTACGCCTGAGGAATTGCGGGTAGGTTGATCTCCGGCGCCCCGGCCCGATTCATCACGTTTCGAACCGCTTGTTGTACCTTTGATCCGTTGGGTCCCAGGACCGGATAGGTCTGTTGACTTTGCAGATCGATAGGATCGGTATAACGTTCCACGACCCCGATACCGTTTCCGGTCACGGCCAGCCAGCGTTCGACATTGTCCACCAACTTCTGATCTTCCGGCGATAGGATAACCTCTGTAATATGGATGTCGCGGGCGCTGGATACGCTGCTCAATTTGGAGGCGTTTTTCGCCAGCCATTGAATAACGTCCGCGCCGGAAGCGGCCATGGTCCGGTAGCGTACGCCGTTGGTCGCCGCGTTCATGTACTGGGCGTTCACCCGATCGACGAGCTGCCACATATCCTGCACGCCGTACGCGGTGAGAATCGCCGGGCCGCTGAGCATATCGATCATTTCTCGGATGAGCGTCTGCATTTCCACGGCCGCGAAATGCGCGATGCCGTATCCGTGTAACGAAATATTGACAGCGAGGTCTCGCGCCGCTTTATGAATCTGCTCGGCGACCACGCGTTGCGGGACGTATGCCGCGATTTCGCGCCGCATCAAGCTGACGGAGGACAAGAACCGCCGCCATAGCTCGTCATACTCTCGGTTGGGAAGCAGGTCGGCCGCCTGTTCGCCGCCTAGGCCGAATACGCGCGCGTACGTGTCTCGGCGCTCCTGCTCGCTGAGGCGCTGGGGTATCGCTTTGATCCATTCGTAGATCTTATCCCCGTCCGGTCCTCTGGATATCGGCAGCATCCCGCTCATAAAGTGCTCAACGATTTTGTCGGTTACCTTGTATAGTCCCATTTCCTCGAGCATTCCCGAGAAGTAAATGGCGGAGACCGCCATCACGTTTTCCGGAATGATATCGATGGACACGCCCGTGTCGAGGTCGGGCAGATTAATGTCGAGGGCGGAGGGGCTGCCCTCGAGACCACCGCCCAAGGAGATAGAGAGCGCGTTGAGAACGTATCGGCGAATCTGCGGGTGGTCGGCATTGATACACTCGTCGACCAAGCGGGCGGTAACCAGCGCGACCTGTTTGGCCTCGATCGTAAATACCGTGGTCCCCACGGAACGAACGGCTTCCTCGGCCTCCTCGCCGTCTGTCCCGTACTGCATGCCTTCGATAAGAAGCGTTTTGTAAACCTCGGTGAACAACTCGCGATTTTCATTGTAGTACTTCACCGCATCGGTCACGAAATCGACGAAACGTCTCGCCAGAACATATTCGATCCCCGCCTCGCTGATCAGTCGATCGCCGCGATCCACTTTATTAAAAAGCGGGCTGCCGTTTGACTTTTTCTCCTTAAAGATCTCCTCGGTACGGCCCAGACCCGGATCGTCGTGGCCGAGCGCTTCCAACCGCCCGTATACCCCGACGAACAATCCGGTTTCCTGCGCGAAGTGAATAGCGGTATCCGCCGCGGCGGCCTCGGCGGTCTCCGCGCCGAACCCGCTCGGGAAATCCTTCGGTTCGTCGGTCGTGCTGCCGTCCGGATCAAAGCCGAAGTTTTCGCGCAAAAGCCTTCGGACCGCGAGGTAGAGCTTTTTCCTTGCGAGGTTGTTCTTTTCAATGATCGTATCTTGAACCGTGCTGCCGGTCAGTTCTTGATAGATATCCGGAATATACAGTCGAATAGTATCGGTCTTTATCTTTTTCGCAGACATGGTCTTTATCCTTTTTAAAAAGAGGCCCTATGGACTTCGCCTACGGCCGTGGTTGGTATTGGCAATGCCGCTCTGGGATCGGGGGTTTGTTTGATCGCAGCGTCGAGTTGCTGCAGTGCTTGGTTTGCATCTAAGACGCCAGCGCCACAGCCTGTGGCGTCGATATCGTCTGAAAATTTGCGGGCGCCGCTCTTGAGGAATGCGCAAGCGGTTTCAGCGTCAAGGGATCGGCTATGACGCGACGCTTTGGCGACGAGCAAGGCGCACGCTCCGGTGACAAACGGAGCCGCGAAAGAGGTGCCGGTATTAACGGCGTAACCGCCGATGCCTGCCGAGGGTACGTCCTCACCGGGCGCGCACAAGTCGACGTGTCTTCCTCGCGTCGTGAAGCGCGATGGATGATATGACTGATCGACCGACCCGACGGCGATGACCCCGTCGAGACAGGCGGGATAGTACTTTTGAGTCCGTGCGCTATTTCCCGAGGCGGCGACGAGAATGCATCCGCGTCTTTTTGCGTATTCGACGGCCTCCAAATGAGGCAGGGGATCTTCCTCTCGTAACGCGCTGTCCGGCGTTCCGAAGGAGAGATTGATCACCCGGGCGCCGAGATCCACGGTTGCTTTCAACCCGATATCCAAATCGGGAGCCGCGCCGACGCCGGTGAGAGTGGTGTGATCCGCGAATCGGGCGCTCGCCAACGCGCGGACAGAGAGAATCCGAGCGGCGCCCGCCAACCCCGGCCGGACGCGTATTCCCACGGCGCCGATA
This sequence comes from Deltaproteobacteria bacterium, assembly GCA_016929805.1. Taxonomy (GTDB): domain Bacteria; phylum Myxococcota_A; class Polyangia; order Polyangiales; family JAFGIB01; genus JAFGIB01. Next base: position 15,005 of record JAFGIB010000455.1, read on the forward strand.
ATGCTCGCGCAGGCCGTACCGTGTCCTGTTTCGTCGAGGGCTACGGTGTCGGGATCGTGCGCGTCGCCGACCAGAATCATCGTTCGGGAGAGTTGATCGCGAGGGAGATCAACGCAGTCTAAAAGTCCCGGCCGCAATTTGGTTTGAAGCTCGGGGTGCTGTATGTCGACCCCTGTATCGACAATACCCACGATAAGCGCGCTGTCTCCCTGTTCCGCGGCGAGCGCCTCGCGCGCCTTGACCATATTCCACCCATACCAATTAGAGACATCCTCGGCTCTGACCGTCGCGTTATGCTCAAAGGGCGTGACGCTGAGATAATAGGGAGAGACGCTTTCCACCGCGTGTAAACCGGCCAAGGCATCCATCAGGCGCAGCAAGCTGACATCCGGATCGAGGTCGACTCGAAACATACGAGACAAACCGATCTCCTCTTCGACCGAGTCCCATTCGTCGACGCCGTCCGGACGTCCAAAGGCAGTCGATCGAGCGGACCGGAAGGCTGCGCTAACCCGCATGACCTGTGAATAGCGTTTAATGACACCGTCGATTCGATCGTTACCCAAGGACAGGGGTGCCGTCGCAACCCCCGAACGAACGGATAAGACGTTCGGCATCTTTTCCGGCGCGTATCCGGAGCGCACTTTGATGAGCAAGCGACCCCGCACCACCGTGCGTGTCCGTTCCGGGGACCACGGCATGTCCGGGGCCATGCGCACGCTACTCATCGTAAGGCTCCTTGCGCTTGCTCGCGCCTTTGTACCTTGGTTCCGCAGCATCCGACGGCGCGGGTGAAGCGTCCGCCTGAGGTCGTTCCGGCGGCGCGGAAAAGAAACCGCTGGCGCGCTCGCCGTCGACGAATATATCGAAGCGTCCCTCCGTATGGTGCGCCAACGGGCGGACGAGCAATTCGGTCTTCGAGGCCTCAAGCACCTCGATCGGCTCGCCGGCGATTTGGACCTCGGGTATAACGCCGTTGCGCAGATTCGCTCCATAGATCCGCAGCATGCGTCGGCCGTTTTTAACAATGGTGTTGTGGCCGGTGACGGTCGGCCTGGATGAACGCTCGAGCGCTTCGCGCAGGTTATTGACCGGAATGCCGAAGTGGTTTTCGAATTCATTCGGGTGGGTCGAGCGAGAGACCCGTTTGAACTGACCGACGGTCTGAACACCCACGCGGTTGAGCTTTTGGATATCCTCGTCGCTCAACCCCTCCTCGCTCTTGAGAACCGATAGATCGCGCGGGTCTTCATCGACTCCCAGCGGTATCGCGTTTTCTTCCGCCATGGAACGGGTAATGGTCGTAAAGCTAAATTTGACCGTGCTAGCGCCTTCCTCATTGGGTCCCGCGTGACGCAGAGCGAGCTTTCCCTCGCGGTCGGACTCCCAAAACACCTTGAGGTCGACGTCCAGATCTTTGAGCGCGAAGGTGAGCGGCCGACCGGCGCGCGCTTTATAGGCCAAGGCGTCTTGAGCCCTGTCGAGTTGCGACGTGAGAGACTCGACAAAGTCCTCGACGCGAAACGAGTTGCCTTGGCGCGACCTATCCATCATGTTCGATTGACCTTTGTAATCGCGCGTGGATCCTTCCGTGCGGCACTCGAAAGCCGGTATTGAGGCGTCCGCGCGGTAAGCTGAGACACAGGGTGGCGCCCTTGTGAATCTGCGTTTCGACCGGTAGATCCAGAGCGATATCGGTTACGACGACGTCCGCCACGCAAGGGGTGTCAGACCGGTGCCCCTCAAACGCTTCGATAAGCTCAAGCAGCAGTTGATCAGCGGCCATCATCATCATTCACCCGTAGGCGGCGAAGGCGGTTGGACCGAAACCGTATTCGGCTGTTGGTTCGCGGGGAGCGGCAAGGGCGCCGGAGGCGTCGACTGGCCGTTGGTCGCGGGTGGCGTTGTTTGACCCACGGGAACGGCGCCGGCTTGCGGCAGTTGCTCCGGGGCCGACGCCGTTTTATTTTGGGAAAAGGCGCGACGGCGAATCAGATCGATCGCCTGGGTGTTGGCGAAGTTATCGAGGTTGAACGTTTCGGTCCTGAATCGAACGGACACTTCGCCCTGCAGATCTGCTTTTATCGAGATATCGGTCTGGGTATTCATATCCGCGGTCGAGACCATCGTCGCCACCGCGGTTTGGGCCGCGGAGCCGCGTCCTTGAATGCCGAGTTGCTGAGCGCCGCTTTGAGCAGCGATCTCGGCCGAGACCGTTTCGCGCGCTTTTGCGTGAAATTGCAGCTTGGCCTTGATGGTTCCATCTTGAACCACGATCCGGTTGATCCCCATAAGCACGAGCGATGCGAGGGTCTGCATTCGCTCCTCGCCGACCGAACGCGCTCCCGCTTCCAATAACGCGCCTTCGGTCAGCTCTTTTGTGAGCGCCTCGCCTTCAAGCCCGTACCGAGCGAGCCACTCGGGCGAGTCGCCGTTGTCGTTGCGAGGCAGAAGCTGCGGCGACCCCGGCTGTCCGGGCTCGGGAATGAGAAGCTTTAGGTCCTGCGGATATCGTTCCGCGAGCGCGTCTCTCACCTGATTCGGGTGGACGTTATCGCGAGTAAATTCGTCGACCGTTTTCGAAATGCTGGCGACGAGATTGGCGTATTCGCGGACTTGCTGGGTCGTCGCGTCGACGATCGCTTGGAATGTACCCTGGATGAGTCCCGCGACAAAGGCCGGAAACGCTACGGCGTCGAGCGTGCGTTGAGCACGCTCGCCGATGATTTCGGTTCCGGCTACCGCGGGAGATTGAGATCCGTTCGATTCGGAACCGCCGCTCAGGCCTTCTTGCGCGGGCGCAGAATTCGGTGGAGAGGCGTACGCATAACCAGAGCCCGATTGATCCGGATAGCCGACGAATCCCCCGCCGCGCAGATCATTGGGTGTTTCAAGAGGAACGGCGAATGGATCGTGAAGTTGGGGCGCACCGCCGTAACCGCCAGCGCCTGTTTGAGGATAACACGTCGGTTGGCAACTTACCTGCTGACCGCGCAAGACGCTTTCGATTCGTCTCAAATCATTGTCGAGAGCGATACGCTCCCGCAGCGGGAGATGATTATAACCGCTCGATCGCCGGATGCTGTCGGTAGCGGCCAAGGCGATGTCTGTCGGACGGGTCATGCGTTTGCCGCGCATAGCTGGAAGGTGGGCCTATCGCTAAAAACCGATGTGTTCCCGTACACCGATTGGATACGGCTTCCGTAGCCCGCTTCGTTTGCGGCGGATATCAGCCGCGCCAATATTTCGTCGCGTCCAGGAATTCGTATCGGCGAAAGACCGGGCGCGAGGCGACGCAGCCTGTAGCACAGCGCGGCATGGGTCAGGGGACCGAAGGCGCCGTCGATATCCAGCTCACCGTCAGAGGCCGCCTGGAAATCGCGGATGCTGTTGTAACCCAGCGCATCGAGCGCGAGTCGTCTTTGCGCTTGCGACCGTATCGGACAGAAATGGCGCATGATCCACCACCGTCCGCCGCCATTGCCCATCTGCATGGCGCGATCGACTAAGAAAGCTAAAGAACGCTCGTCGTTCAGTCCGAGCCAATGGGCCAACCGGAGATTAGGGGTTACAAATTTTTGAACCGCGACTTCGTTTTGTGCCGCTTGAACGTACGGTAGGGCGCCGGCGGTTCGGAATCGGTCGGTCCATGGTTTCTCCCACAGGTGTATACCGGCAACGGGTATCAGACGTTGGACTTCATCTATCGAATTGGTCACGTCTAATAATCGGGACAGCGCGCCGCCGAAAACAGAGTTGAGTTCGTGCTCTCGGACGAGCTGACCGCTTTCTTTCAGGACCTGCTCGCGCCGCACGGCAGCGGAGAGCACTTGGCCGATATGCCCGCTTCGCTGCGTGAACGGCACGAGTCCCCACCGCAATCCGTCGTTTTGCGTTCCCCCGTATCGGTTTTTATCCGTAATCGGGTCGTCTACCGCGCTATAAACATCGTTACAACCGTATGTCTTTCGTATCTTTCTGAGTATCTGGACTTGGTCTGCAATTGAGATAGCCCGAGCATTACCTTTTTCGGATCCGTTGTCTTTCGGCCAGGGCATCGGCGTTCGCGGTGTAGCGGGCGGACGCGGTTGGTGAAGTTCGGTCTCACGATGGCCCCCGTAGCGCGCGGGGGTAACGCGCGGGGCGCCTGCCACGGCGTCGCGTTGAACCGGCAGCGCGATCGCGGCGCGCGACGGCGGGGGTTGAAGGTTCTGAACCATATGATGCGCGGGATTCGGCGACCCATAGGACGGCGAGAAAAGGCGCGTCGGCGGCGCGGTTGTCGGGTTCGCGCGGGGTGTCTGCGGCGGTTTCGCCTGATCGGCCGGCGTATTCCCCTTTTTCCACAGAGATGGATCATAGCCGTCATTATAGCCGCTATACGCTTGAGACGGTTGGTTTTGAACGGATTCCGCTAGCAATACCGCATCGCCTCCCCAGCTCAATCGACCGGTTACGGCGCCGTAACTCTGCGATTTCGGGAGGTGCCCGACTCGTCTCTGATCGAGCGTTCGGCCGGTAAAATCCTTAGCCAATGCAATACTCGGAATCCTATCAAGCGCGTCCGGGCTGATCGAAAAGCGAGGGTATTGTCTCGAACGGTTGCCATAGGTTGCTAACGCGTAATAGATCCGACGCGCGCCGGCAAATCGCCGTAGTTGATCCGAAGGAAGCAGCCACGTGTTCTCTGCTCGCGTCGAGTCGAATAAACCGCGTTCCGCGCTCGAATAGAAGTTGTCGGCCGTGCGGTGACCTTGATAGCGAGGATGAAAGAGGCGCGGATCGGTTGTACAGCATACCTCGTAGAAACGATCCTTGGGTATGCGTACCGAGAATGACGCCACGGGAAAGCGGTCTGAAACAGTAGAGCGGCAAGGTGTGATTTGTTCCATAAGTCCGCGGACGTATTTTGCAGAATCCGTGCCAAGGCGTTGTCGACCAGGGGGTGTCCCGGATTACACGCAGTAGCGAGCGTGAAAATTACGAGAGATAGCGGGACGCACGGAGCGCGAGCAGCACAGGCGTACTCGGGGTACGTCGAGCAGCACAGCGCGAGTACGCCCCGATATCACCGTAATTTACGCGCGTAAGTAGGCGGAGTAATCCGGGACCCCCCCAAACACCGACGGTCGCGGCGAATCGGTGGGCGACGATCCGCAAAGAGCGAACCAATGAAGAATCCTCAATTGGCATTTCGAAATCTACACGTCGCGTTCCGACGCGAAACCGTGAATGCCGCTGACGCGCGAGCGACGCGTCAGCGGCGGTCACCGCGGACCATGATCGATCGATCCTACCGCGCCCGATCGATCATGAGTGTGAAGACAGGGACGACGTTATTCGTTTGCGAGCTTCTTAAACATCGTACGCACGTGAATACCGAGTCGTCTCGCCGCCTGAGTCCTATTGCCGTGCTCGACATCGAGAGCCGCTTGGATAATCGCTTTTTCACATCGCGCTATTGCGTCTCCCAGAGTTAGTCCCTCTTTTTCTATGAGCTGATATAGGTCGGACAACGCGATACTCGAAGTCTTCTTTAGCGGTTTTTTCTCCATTATCAGCTCTTTTGAAGACTCGAGACCATCGAGCTCGAGATCCGCCATATCGATTGTCGAGGACCGCGAAAGATACGCCGCTCTTTCTACTCGAGCCTTGAGTTCACGAACGTTTCCCGGCCAAGCGTATTTGTAGATCGCGCGAACCGCGCGAGGCGTAAAGGTGCCGAGATCGTTTGAAACCCGAGTAAGAAAGTGCCGGGCCAACAGTTCGATATCGCCGTCTCGCATGCGCAGCGGGGGTATATCGAGGTGCATGACCGCGAGTCTAAATAAGAGATCTTCCCTAAAGGAACCGCGTTGAACCTCATTTTGCAAGTTGCGATTTGACGCCGCGAGCACCCAGACATTCGCGTACTCAAGGTGATCAGAACCGACCCTTCGATATTCGCCCGTTTCTAAGAATCGGAGCAGTTTGGATTGCGCGTTTAAACATAACGAGTTGATCTCATCGAGGAACAATGTTCCTCCGGCGGCGTTTTTAATGAGGCCCTTGCGCGTGTCTTGCGCGCCGGTAAACGCTCCTCGAAGATGGCCGAAAAGCTCGGATTCGATAAGGGATTCCGGCAGCGCCCCACAATTCACCGTAACAAATGGCGCGTCCGGCGACTGACCGCGTCGATGAAGCCAGGAAGCGAGCACGTCTTTACCGACTCCGGTTGGCCCTGTAATTAGAGTGGTTTTTCGAGCTTTGGCGACCAACTCGGCGCGGGACATCATATCCCGCATAACGGCGGACTCTCCTATGACAACGTCGCTTATGACTTGCTCCATCTGTCCCCGATGCGTTTCTTACTAAATGAAATAGATAATATTAGAAGCCTATTCGCACAGGAGTGTCTAAATAACGCGGGAGGCGAAACCTGTCAACGATATAATTCATTTGATATATGAGTAGTCGATCATACTGAACAACAGAGCTGTGCCGATCTCCCGTCGAGATCTCTCCATTTAGCCGGGTCGGTTTTGGTGCGATACGTCCGATCTCCGCCAATTATTTCTGCTACGACTCGTCGTGCGAATTCCTTAATTATAGGCGACGGGAACGATCTTCTATCGCGTTCGGCCTCCGATACGTTTCGATTTAACGCGGCGATCGATCAAACATATCGGAGTCATCCCCTTGACCGATTACGCACGCCAGATCGAACGGAATAACTATATCGTGATCAACGGAGCATCTATGCCGTATCGATCATAGTCGGTTCTCATAGGGGTATTTGCCGGATTTAACCAAAGACGCGACGCGTCGTGCCAAAAATACTCGTCGCTTTTGTAACGAAACGGCAATACGACCGCGAGCGGATGGCGGTGTTTTTCGAAGATTAAAAGTCCGTCTTGAGGCGTTCGTACTAACGGAAGTCTACCAACGAGATAAACGCGACCGGGTATCGTGGGAATAATGGCATTCTATTTGCTTAACGTCTTTTGACGTATCAACAACCGATGGGAGCATAGATGTTTCAAAACAACTACAGAACGACGACGGATTGAGTTTGCTAGACCGCTTTGTCGGTTGTTGAATCGATCAGCTATCAGATAAATCCCAGTTTCGAGCGACAAGAAGCCGGCGCTTTTTTTAACACGTATTTCGGAGGATATCCATGTCCGTTACAGTTACATTAAAGATTTACTCGGGTCGACCCAATCCCTCTTGGCAACTCACCAGACAACAAATTGACGAACTCGTACGTCGGTACGCGAATCTCGGGCAGACGTCTTCAAATCTCCCTCCGGGAATTACGGGCAAGTTAGGGTATTCGGGTTTTTCGATCGCTGTCGAAAGCGAAGGGGGATTGCCGGAGGAGTTGTACGTACATGAAAACGTTATCGCTGACGTGACGAATAACGCGAATGTACTGGATCAAGGCCGTTCTCTCGAGCAATGGCTTTTCTCGACAAACACGGTAATTCCCGCTGGTCCGACGCAACAGTATATGCTCGCGCAGCTCGAAATGGGTCCTCAAATGGCGACGGTAGCGGCGTACGCGAAAACGCTGGTCGTTCCGAAATTTGAGCCGAACGTGTGGAACAGCAGCGCTTCGATCCGCAAGAGAAACAACTGTTACAATTACGCCAACAACAAAATAACCAACACGTTCGCGCAACCCGGACGAGGCAGCGGCAGCATGTTCGGCTCACTCGTATGTGACGACGTTCGAGCAGCGGCAGAACGCGACGGGCTGCAATGGTATAGCGCGACGGATAACCCAGCGATGACGCCTATCGAAGGGCATTTCGTCGCATTGGTTATCTGGCCCGAGGAGGATTATCATTGGTATCGGTTGGACGATAATACCTATTGGTCCCACAAGATGGGAGACGACCCGGCGCGCGATACAGACGAAAGCGGCAATCGTATTCAAGACCCTCAAACCGCGGCCCGTGGTCCATATACTATTTTTTGCTGTTATATGCAGACCTTCCCCGATACGATAACGATTCGATAACGCGTAAACCTAGAAAAATTGCTGCTTGGTCCGGCGATATTCATAAAAGCACTCGCATTCCGATTCGCCCATCGGTTACAATAAGAACCCCCCCTTATGACCGTTCGCGTAACGTTACGAGTATTTTCGGGCCGAGAAAATCCGTCGTGGATTCTCGATCAAGCGACGAAAGATGCGCTAGTCGAACGCATACGCGTCTGTCAGATAACGCCCGGTTCGTCGATAGCGGCTACTTCGGACGGCCTCGGGTACCGCGGATTTATGATTGAAACCGAGGACGAGCCGGACCTCGATTCGGAAATGACGGTATTCGAGGGTCGGATAACCGCGGGCGCGTTTACACGCTCTTTACAGGACCGCGGAAGAGAGCTCGAACGATGGCTTTTAAACACGGGTTCGCACAAAATCGATCTGACGACAAGGAAGTTTGTCGAAAGCGAGCTGAATCGGGTCGAGCCCTAACGTCGCGATCGGACGTGGTCCAGTTTACACCCTCCTACCGCAAGCGAGGCGAGGGGAGGCGGAGTGTGTTGATGTACTCGAAGACCTGCTACAGCGATTACCCGCACCAGCGGTCAAGAAAATGCTGGGCGAGTCCTGGAATACGATGTATGGAGCGGTCGTGTACTCGCTCGCAGTTACGTATCCTTTTTGGTTTGGGCACCGTGCACTAGAAGCTGCCCGTAAGCTGGAGCAAGTGGGCCACCGGGTCTGGGCAATGGCGGCCGGGGAAGTTCGAATGTTGTACCACGCCTGGCGTGGTGAGTCCGAAGACGCGCAACGCTACAGGGAACGCGTGGAGTTGTTTGCTGTGCAGGGTAACACAACTTGGCAGGCCGATATGGCCTGCCAGATAATCTTCATGGAAAGCCGCATTCGTGCTGGCGATGCGATTGAGATGCCCGAAACTGTAGTCCCTCTGGGGTGGTCACCGGCTGTTGCAGGCTATATTCGAAGGTCCTGTCACCATTCGGCAAGAATTTAATATGCGTTGCCAGTCCGACATCCACCCCGATTGCCTCGGCATCTTCACCCAAACCTAGACAGAAGGGTAGCCCCACATCATTTCCTCCCCCGTCCGGCAAGGTATAGCACCCCGGCGTTACTCGTAAAAGCGCCTTGCGTTCGAGCGCTTCTTTTAGCGTGCTGTCCTCGCGAAACGTTGTGCAGTAAAACGCCTCGTCAGTTACATCTATCCAAACCGTACCTTCCGGATCGTTTGCGAAATCCTCTATTGCAGGACAACCTGACCAATATGCCGGGTCCGTGACGACGCCGGTGAGGTCCCTTTTTTCCGCGTCGTGATCATCTTCCCCGCATGGGCTCATTGCAGGGTCTCGGGCATCTTGTTCAGGTGGACTCTTATCAGTGACATCACTTTCCTCGGCTTCGTGATCATTTTGATATGCTCGTACGCGGGCCCAAGCTTTTGCGAACCTTCAGACACCAGCTGCCATTGCGTGCCCGCCGGCAGCGCAATGCCCAGGC
>JAFGIB010000456.1 GCA_016929805.1 Deltaproteobacteria bacterium
GCGAAATCCTCAAAATATCCCTAATATTCCTGCGGTTTCGCTCAATCGGAAATAAGACACTCCATCCCAATCTGGGCGAAAAAATGTGAAATTATTTTTGCGCGAGCCCTAAGGGCGCGCGGAACTTTTTTGGAGCGCAGCTTGGTAATAGAAGGTGCAATAGAAGGTCCCATATCTATTTTCCGCAGGTTGTATCTTGGCATTTGTATTACAAGGCGAAGAACTTCGCGTATTATCCGGCTTTTTACTTTCGAAAATACCTTGAGGCATTGACCTGCGATTAGGAGTTCGGATTTTTTACGAGCAGAGCCGCCACGATTTATGAACGGACGCGGGAGGTGTACCTTCTCGAAGAGAAACGGCGAAACGCTGTAGTCTGTTATTTCGAGGAGCCGAAAGCGACGAGAGACTTTTGTCTTGAAAATTCCCGATTCGCTCGAAATGACATGTCTACGACCACTTTTTTAGAACTTACCCGGGATGTCTGATAACCAGTTGAGAATTATCGACTTTTTTGTTTTTCTGAATTTTCGTCATCTAAACCGCAGACCCGATAGCGCTCGGATGGTATACTTCCGAAGCACGGCCGGTGATTTCGAACAAAACCTACTTTTCGCCGGCGCGGTTGGTTAACAACGGCGCTCGTTTTGGGCTTATAAGTCAACTTCATTTAGCATCGCGACGACAATTCAAGGTACACTAACGACCCCCCGATTCCACGAGATGGATGTTTCTAACTCTTTAGTAGGAGCGGAAATGGCTAAAATCGAAAAGCAAAAGGCGATTTTTTCGATTGGGAGACTCTTTAGATTCTATGCGAATAGGAAAAGGACGTTATTCGGCTTAGCCTGGTCGATTGTATATCTATCAGTGATAGCGTGTGATGCTTCGGTGGATCCGAGGAGCATAGCGCTTATCGACGCGGGAGGGGCGAATTCGGACGGCTCCTCGGGGATGGGCGGTTCCGGCGACGCGTCGATCGCGGGTTCGGGGGGCGTTGCAGGTAGCGATCTACAGGTTTTCGACGCGAGTCCGTTGACGGCGGACGCTGCTGCGGTTGCCGGCAACGGCGGATCCGCCGCGGTGGATTCGTCGTTGCCAATCGATGCGCAACCGTTCGACTCCGGTTTGAACGACGGAGCCAATGGGTCGGCTGGTACCGGCGCCGGTGGAAGCGGCGGCAGCGCCGGCACGAGCGGGCCTCCTCCGGCTAACGCGGACGAGGTGTGCGCGCGCTGGAATGCCGACCGGGCAAACAGGGCGGAAGGGACCTGGAGTGGAAATGTTTCCGGCTGTGATCCGGGTGATATCTCCGAGGAGGGGCGCACGAATGCGCTTCGGCTCGTCAATCTATATCGCTGGCTGGCGGATCTTCCGGCGGTAACGACCGACCCGGAATTCAATCGACATGCACAAGCCTGCGCCCTGATCATGAGAGCCAATAATCGGCTGTCGCATACGCCGGATCAGAGCTGGCTTTGCTGGACGGAGGAGGGCGCGGAAGGCGCCGGTAGCTGTAACATCTCGAGCGGCCCCTTGGTGCAATCAGTGGACGGTTATATGATCGATATGGGAAATCCCACGACCATCGGCCACCGCCGTTGGATCCTTTCGAACATGTTTGGACCGACCGGGTTAGGCGCGACAGACAGGTCGTCTTGTATGTGGACCATGGGTCAAAGGGGTACCGCGAATAAACCCTGGATCGCTTTTCCTTCACCCGGAGTCGTTCCGTTCGAGCTATTCGGTTACGGCGGGTGGTCGAATCTGGATCAAACCGGTTGGACCGTGCAAAGCGACACGATCAATCTCTCCACGGCGCAGGTCGAAGTCACTTCGGACGGGGCGCCGCTAACCGTCGCCGTCACGCAATTGTTGCCGAACTACGGTTCGCGATACGCGATTCGGTTCAACCCTCAAGGCTGGCAGGCTCAGGCGGGGAAGACCTACGCGGTTTCCGTAACCGGTATCGCAACACCGATTCAATATGAGCTTCAGGTTGTGCAGTGCAATTAAAGCTCGCGTAAAAACAACTTCACTTTTTTTCATACCCTATTGGGCGGATTGTCCAGTAGAAAAATGGCGAAATTCTATCTTAGTGCCGTGACCGAACAGATTTGATCCGTTCGCGGCGGTCCTCGGTGCCGATCTCGGGCGCGCTATTCTATTTACATCTTCGCGCCTAATGTGCGGCCGTACTATCCGAGATAAAACCATCCTACGCCGATACTTTGACCCGATCGCGCTTGATGGATTCACCAAGTTATAACGTAATCGTGAAGGAGTATCTCATGGGTGTACGAGCGGTCTTTTCCCTTTTGTCGCTTACTTTCGCCGCGATGATCGGTTGCGAAAGCGGTGCGTCTCGATCCGGTTTACCTATTGATCAGAACGGTGCGAATCCTTTTGTCGACGGCGCTGCGGTGACTGGAGAAACAGGTTCTCCCCCGGTTGCCGAGGCCGGTTCAAACGGCGTAACGCAGACGGAAAATCGCTCGGGAGGTACGGGGGCAACCGCGACGGGGGGAGTAAACTCGGGGGCAAACGGCGGCGTCGGTGGAGTCGGAGGCGTGGGTGGCGTTTCGGGGACCGGAGGAAGCTCGGCGACCGGAGGAGTGGGAAATACAGGTGGTATGATAGGGGTTCTGGATAGCGGCGTCACCGACGGGAACGGGGTCGGGGGTGCCGGGGGCGCTAACGCGGGGACGGGAGGAGCCGTTGTGGATCCACCTCCAGACCCGATAGTCGGCGGCAGCCCCGGCTGGGCATCGCGCTATTGGGATTGTTGTAAGCCGGCCTGCGGATGGAAGGGGAACGTGGCTAACGGCAATCCGATGTCTAGTTGCGATCTACAGGGACAAAGTCTCGGTGGAAACTACGATGCCAGAAACGCCTGCGAATTCGGTGGCACCGCTTATATGTGTTGGAATTTTTCGCCCTGGGCCGTCAGCGACAGCTTGTCCTATGGATATGTCGCGGCATCGGGAAATAATTACGTCTGCGGCCGCTGCTACCAGTTGCAGTTTACCGGCAGCGGGCATTCCGGAAGAAATGCGGGCGCCGAATCTCTCAACGGTAAGACGATGATCGTACAGGTCATCAACAACGGCGGTGTCGCGCGCGATCAGTTCGATCTATTGATACCGGGAGGCGGGGTAGGCGCGTTCAATGCTTGCTCGACCCAGTGGGGAGCGTTCGATTTGGGAGCGCAATACGGCGGTTTCCTGACCGCCTGTAACGGAGATAGGAACTGTGTTCAGCAGAGATGCCAGAGCACGTTCGCGAACAAACCCGACTTGATGGCGGGTTGTGATTGGTTTCTTAACTGGTTCAACCTGGCGGATAATCCCAATCTGATGTTCAAACAGATAGCCTGCCCCTCCGCGATTACCGCAAAAAGCGGGCTGCAGGGGTGACGATAGGCCGTGGCCTTGTCGCACCGTTGTCATTGATCGTATCAAGGAATGTTCGGCTCGGGTACGACTTCTAGTTCCGTTAGGAAATCACCGCTTAGGGTAAATGAGTCGTCACCCGCTCGAAATTTGGCGTCGAAGCTTCCGCTGACTTCGGAATCTTGCGCTGTATCGAATGCGTCGAGATGCAACGTACCGCTGGAAAAACGGAATATCTCCGTGCCATCCGCTTGCCGTCCGGTAATATCTCCATAGCGATTGAGGTCGTAGCTCTCTCCCGACTTGAGTTCTTTTTTGTCTTTGTTCAACGATTTCCTGTTCAGCGTCAGCCGAACCGGGACGACGCCGCTCTTGGAAACCAGATACTCTAAGGCGAACTCCGAAGAGTACAGGCGCGCGCGAACAAGGTCAAACTGCAGTCTGTATACCTCTTCTAAACTACCCGACAACTCATTGTCCGATGCGCACGCGTATAACAAACCGATTACGAGCGCTGCCATTTCAAGCGTAAGCCGAACGCTTCTCTTATATCCTTTATTTTTCATAGCGGATTCCTCTTTGCCAAATGGACGCGACTCTCCAGTTTTTCGTCTACTACGTGCTGACAGAGATAGGCGATATACGCCGCTCCGTCGTTGCCGAAAGCCAAAGAGGCATAACTGCCGCATTCGCCCGATTGCTCTCCTTCGTCGACGACTTCTACGGTCCAAGACTCGGCGCCGCCGGCTTCACGCCAGGCGAAAACCAGCGCGTTGTTCAGGGATGAGCAGACGCCCTCGGTCTCGTTGGTTTTACCGCATCGATAGTAAGCGACTCCGATTCTTCCGCGCGGATCCAAGGCTATCGAACTGTAGCGTCCCTCGTCGTATTGGTTGTCGCCGAAGGGGGTAAAGCTCCATCCTTGCGAGGCGGATTCAAAAGCCGCGTCATCGACTAGGGTGGCGAGGTAGATGATTCGGGAATTCTCGTTATAATATACAATATATAAGTTTCCGGCAGACCTGTCGACCGCTATGTCCGGCTGTAGCGGCACGGGATTGGCGAATAAACGAACCTTTTGCCAGCTGGCGCCGCCGTCGGAGGAGCGAGCGACCCAAAGGCCTTGTTGGCTGAAGTCACTATTGTCCTCCGGTATGTAGTAGAGCACGACGGGGCGGTTTTCTTGATCAAAAACCAAACGATTGTATTCGCCCGCGCTGCGGCCCCAGTCGATCGCAACAGCGCGCCAACTTTCCGCCGATCCCATCGCCAGCTCCAAATCGGCGCGGCGCCAATCGTCGCTTTGCAAAACGCCGGTATGCACGTCCCGGTAGGCGATCGCCGCGTTTCCGTCCCGATCATACGCGAGGGCCGGCCAAAATCCCACCACCTCTCCGTGGTTGCTCGCCGCGGCGGTATCGCCGGTGACCGCGGCCTCGCCGCTTGAGCGGACGGCTGTCTGCACGCTCCAGTCTCCCGCAAGGCTACGCCGAAAATATCCGACGTCGTTTGCGCCGCAATAACGCAGGGTCGCGGTGCCGATCGGCTCGCCGGTCAAGCTCGCGATCGCGGCGGTCCCGTCCGGAGCGGTTTTCATGTCTAAGCCCGACGGGGTATCCTTTGCGACCAGGAGATCTGTCACCAGCTCGTGTCGCCAGCTACCTTGACTTTTGCTTGCATAATAGAGGTCCCAAAACTGTTTCAGCGGTGGATTGGGGCTTCCGATTTCGCTGCACGGATCTCCGGTGCGGCTGGTATAGGCGAAGTAAGCAACCGCGGGTTGATCTTCCACCAGCGCGAGTCTGGTGAAAAGCCCGACATTGCCGTCGGCCACTTGCTCGACGGCCCAGCGCTTCTCTGTGATTGGTTTTTGACGTAAACCGCCGTCTTCATTCTCTTCTAAAGGCGGCTCATCCCCCGAGTCGCAATTCGAAAATACGACGGCTAACGTAAGTAATGCGACAGCGTGCAAACAACCCGTTCGGGGTTTACGGTGATGTACAGGTTCCATCTTGAGCGACCTCACACGGCGATTGACAGCCTTCGAAATACTTTTCGAGACAGATGCGATAGCTTTGATCCGAGCTCCACCTGCTTGCGGTACCGACGATCTCCTGTGCCGGCGAGCCCTCTCCGAGATAGTCTCGGACGGCGATATAATAGGTGCTGCACTCGGCGGCGCCGTTGTCGACAGCCTCGCAGTTGCGACAATGGCCCTGGTAGGAGTACAAGCACTCGTCGTCACCAAAGGCTCCGTTTCCTATAATATTAAAAGTAAAGAATAGTCTATCGTTGCGGTATAAGTAGAGACCGTGCTCCACCGGTCCGTCATCGACTTGGTATAGCAGTCTCAGTAGACAATCTTTACACGGACAGGGATGGCTGTAGCGAAACCAATCTACGTCATTTTGGTACGAGATAGCGCCGCTGACCCAGGAGGCGGTGGTTTCGCAACAATCGCCGGCAGCGCAGTCGTGTACGGGAAGGGCGGCCGCGCGAGAAAAACTCTCCTCCACCGGAAAGTTGTCATTGTTTAATAGATTCGCGTACAGGTTGTTCGGTACAGCAGCGCGGTCATTCGCATCGGGGTCTTGGCGAATGCGCACGTTAAGCGTGTACAATACGCCGGCGTCGCCGCCGTCTGATTGGTAATCGCTGACCCTGAGATATACGAGACTATCTCCATAAAGCGGCGCGCTTAAACCGACCGTGTTCTCCAGCGGAGGCCCGTCGATGCTGTCGGGAATGGCGGCGACGCGATAGTGACGCTCGGTTTCGGTCGCTCCGCATACCCCGGTCGGAAGACAGACGGATCCTCCGGTACAAAAACCGTCGCTCCGGCATGAGTTAAAAAAACCCTCGCACTCCCAGCCCGCTTTCGCGGGATCGCAAGCGATGTTTAGGCTTTGACAATCGAGGTCCTGAGCACACGGCGTCGCGGCGTGGGCGCGCACCAACGCTATCGACGCCTGGACGTTGCTCTGAAATTGCCACGCTTGCTCGACCGAAAGGCCTTGCGTTTCAAATCGGACAACCGCCTCGATCACGCCGCCCGCGCAGCCGGAGACCGGAAGCTTGAACCAATCGACATCCGCCCGAGCGCCCACGGTTCCCTGTATCTCGAAGCTATTAGACCAATCCGGCGCGCACGTTTGATCGCTATCGGCTAAAGCGGTCGCGTCCGTCGGAGAGTTGTTCGGCTCGTGCGTATCCTTATCCTCGATCGCTTCGACCGATAGGGAGTACGAAACGTCGGGATCGGCTTCTTTTTGGTCGTCGTCCGATACCACCAGATAGTATTTACCCGTGGCCAATAGAACATGAAAAATATCCAAGGTCGTCGCTTCGATCGGTCCAGCCGGGTTGACCCTCTCGGCTAAAAGGTTCTTATCGGCCGATAGAAGCTGCAAACTCGGCTGGTAAGTCGCCGGCTCGCTGGTCAAGCGGATGCCCAAGACGTTACCTCGGGCGACCTCGAGCATATACCAATCCTGGTCTGCTTGACACGCGATATAACCTCGCGTGGTCGAGCCGTTTTGAAGAGCGGTCGCGCTTTCGATGTCATCGTTGGGTTCCGCACCGTCCGGATCGGGCCGGCCCTCGAGGACAAGCGTATAGGGGTGCCGGATATCTTCATTATCGTCGCCTTGGTCGCGCACAACCAGGTAGTAGCTTCCAGGGTCGAGGCAATGAACTTCCGCGCTCCCGTCGCCCGCGGGTACAGCCACCGCCTTCTGGGTGTCGTTTTCGGGATAGACGGCATAGGTGAGCTCAACCGCCGAAAGGTCACTGCTCATTTCGCTGGAAATCGAAAGCAGTCGGTTTCCGCTTTCCAATTCGAAAAGATACCAGTCCATGTCCAATCTCGGGCAAATATATCCCGTAACCGACTCATCCATCGCGAGATCAATCGCGCCGCTCGCTTCGCGAGAATCGTCCGTCTCGCATCTCGCTTCGTCGTTTTCAACGATTTCTTCCGCTTGCTTATCGCAGCTACTAAGCATCGTCAATCCAAGCAACAGCGCCGCGCTTGCTCGAAGGTCGCTACTCATCCGATCGTTTTGGCTGATTGTATTCATGTTAGATGCCATAGAAAACCGTTTCGGGTTGGTTAAATCCAAGCGCTATCGCGCTTTCGGCCAAATGCAGTCTTTGGTCGCGTTAAAGGCGCCGGCGCTGACGAAATCCTTTTCTCTCAATGACACGCGGCCGGATGGTGGGTTTCGATAGTTCCCGTCCGGCTCGTAGCGCACCATGACGCAAGCGACGCGATAGATGGGAAAGGCGCCGGGGTCATCGAACGAGACTTCGGCAATAAAGAATAGAATTCGGTTCCAACCGTTTCCCGGAAAGTCGGCGTTCGGGTTGGTCGCCGAGGGTACCAGGGTAATATTACCTATTTTGAAAGAGTAGCAGGTAGTTCCCTGGTCGTCGTGCAGCTTCTCGACTACGTAACGATACGAACCGAGCGAGCGCGTTGCTGATTCGTTGCACCACGGGTCGGTGCCCGCCAACACTTCCTCGCCGTTAAGCGTTTGGTCCCAATCCAGGTCCTGCAGGCGATCATCGCTTACCGGATTGCTCTGCGCATGTTGTTCCAACCAATCGGGCAGGCCGTCCGCGTCCGTATCATATCCGTTTTTAGCGCTGCCTATAAAGATCTCTTCGCAATCGTTCAATCCGTCTTGATCTCGGTCATCGTAATCGCAGCGTTCATCGCGGTCGGCGTCGGGACAGTCGCACAGACCGTCGCCGTCTTCGTCAACACAGTCGTGTCCCAGATCGTCGTGACAAGGCTGCTCGTCGTCCACCACGCAATCGCATTGGCCGTTCATGTCGACATCTCGCAGACAGTCACAGAAGCCGTCTTGATTTTGATCGACACAGGGGTCTGGTATAAAACACTTGGCATCGCTCGGGTCTCGTGCGTCGAAGCCGGTGGTCTGCATACGCCACTCAAGACGGTCGTTGAGGCCGTCATCGTCCGTGTCGGGCACCAAGGGATCGGTTCCGATTCGTCGTTCCGTGATATCCGCTACACCATCGCCGTCCGAGTCGACAAGCGGCTCGGCGCAACCTGGAAGCTCATCACCATCGATATCGACGAACAGCCTGAGATCGACAGCATCGGGCTCAACATCCGCATCCTCGATTCCCGCGTCCTCAGGCGTGCTCGCGGCCGCGTCCGGACGATTCGCTTGGTCCGCGCCATCCGAGGCATCGCCGTCGGCGCCGGCGTCCGCGGGAAAGAGGTAATCGAGAATTTGGTTGCGATCGACCACCGCGTTCTGATTGACCGCGGACATGCCTTTCAGGGTGAATACGCGGCGCGCGGCGCTGACGTCGATATGAAGGAAATTCAACGACTCGCCGCTCGGAAAACTACGAAATGTGCCGTCGCCCATTTCCGCCATTCGCTGCAGCAACTGCTGAGCGCTCTTATCGTAGGCCAGGCCCTTGTCTGAAGACAGATAGGCGGTATGAAATTGAAAGACGCCGACGTGGTAGCGGGCCGCCAGATCTTTCAGTTGCTTTACCGCGTCTAGAATATTCTCTTCGGTGTTTTGCAGCGCTTCGTGGCTGTCGACATCCGGCAGTCCATCGGATAGAAAGATCACCAAATATTTGCTCAGCGGAAGGCTCTCCGAATCGGCGGTCTTGAGCTCGGTACGAAGCTCGAAATACGCTTCCGATATGGCGTTCAGATAGTTGGTCGTTCTGTCCGTTACCCGCAGGCCCGCGGTACCCGCCTGCAGCAGACCGGTATCGGTCGTATAATAGCTATCGGGCAATCCGTCCGGTGGAGTATCCAGGTCTTCGGGTGTCTCGCTGTGCGCTTCGGCGGAAAAGCGAAGAATGCCCACGCGTACACCCTCCGGTCCGCCCTCGAGGACCTTCCTCCAGGTTTCACTGACCGCGCGTTCTCGTCCGGTCTCGCCGCTAACCGGATCGCCCGGATCGGTAACCAATATCGATTCCGAGGAATCTACTACGAATAAGACCCGAAGCGGAAAAACGATGCTTTCCGGCGAGGTCGTACAGAAGTTACCCTCGGCGCCGAATTTATCATCTCGAACCAGTGGCGGGCGGGCGAGAGGTTCGATCTCCGCATCGGTGCAGCTCGCTCTTAACACCAAAAATACACAGAATAATAAGAGTAAGGCGTTTCGTTTGATGGCAATCGTTTTCATTTTTCTAAGGACAACGGCGGCTAACGACTTAAGGTATAACAACACGGATTCGGCAACCCCGCCTCTTGCCATTGTTCATAAGCTCCCGCATCGAGATACCCTTCGGGGGCGGACGCGTCCGCATCTAAATCGGAGCACGAGTCGCAGGCCTCGCGAATACGTTCGACCAAATCGAAAAGGTACTGCAGCTCCCACGGACGATAGCAATCTCGCGCCGCGTCAAAATTCTCAATCGGGACGAACAACTCGGATGACGGCATCGGCAGGTTGATCGCAAAATTTTCAGCGACGTAGTGCCTCAATAGGGCTATCGCATCTTGTCGTTTATAGGCGAAGCGCCCCAACGCGATACTATCGGAAAGGCACTGTTCAATCACGCCTTCGATCCGCGGGCGACTGAAGTTATCACCGGTGAACCAAGGGCACTTCTGAAGCCTGTCGACCTGTTTTTGGATTTTCAGCAACAGTTTTTCCCAGCTCTCGCCGGTCACGTCGATCTCGCCGCTCTCGGGATCCTTGCTGGTCTCGCTGCGGTAAAAGGCCTCGAAACACGCGACGTAGGTGGACGATCGCGTACCGGCGAGCTGGGCGGCCTGTTCAGATTCATAAATAAAAATGCGATTCAGGCCGCGGTCCGGAACCAGCGGCGTTGTCACGAGCTGAATATCGCGCGCTTCGAACGCGGCGCAAGAGCGCGCTCGGGTTTGATCGGAACCGGACGGCGTAATTTGTCGGATCCCGAGATCCTTCCATTCGTATTCGATGCGTTGCTCTCGGAAGCGGTCGGCATCGGGGACTTGGGGGTTGGTTCCACCCCGTATCTCATCGAGGTTGCTATTTCCGTCAAAGTCGAGATCCTGAGTCGCGTCCGCAACCGTAGGATCGGTGCCATTAACGATTTCGATCCAATCGAGTATGCCGTCGCCGTCGCTGTCGCTACGGCGGGTATCGGTGCCGATCATCGTCTCCTCGCAGTCGAGTAGACCGTCGCCGTCCAGATCGCTCGGTTCGCTGCAGGTGATCGCCGGCTGCAACGGGTCGGTGGGGTCGAAGCCGAGCTTCTTGTAGCGCAGCTCAAATAGGTCCGAGTAGCCGTCGGCGACCTCGGGCGTCGCGTCGGAATCACGCTCTTTATATTTCGTACCAAGGTTGCGTTCGAGCGCGTCGCCGAGACCGTCGGCGTCGGTGTCCGGCTCATAGCCGTCCCTGGTGAGGGAAGCGTATTGATTGCGGGCCATGAACGAAGAGGTCCACAGCGGTTTTTGCAGCGACCGATAGTCGAATTGCAGGAAGTTGTTGTCAGCGGCCGTATGAATGTTGACGTCCCGAAACGCCCCTGTTCCCGCGGCGGCCATGGCCTGAAGCAGGTTACGCGCTTGGTTTTGATCGTAACCGAAAGTGGACGCAACTTCGCCGCATACCGCGGTGACCTCGGCTTGCGGCGCGAATAAGAATACCGAGTGTAAAGCGACGTTGCCCACCGAATAGGTGTCTTGTAGCTCGATCAAATCGCTGACGCGCTGCAAGATGAGCTCCGGTTCGTTATAAGAGGGACAGATCATGTCGAAATCGACGTACTCATCGGCTTCAAGCACTTGACGAATGTTCTCGGGATCATCGGAATCCGGATCGCCCGTATAGTTGCAGATCGCGTAGAGATTATCCGGGTGCAACAGGTTGTCCCCGAGGTTGGAGCAGTTGTCGTCGGAACCGTCTATCAGGCCGTCGCCGTCGTTGTCGATTCCGTCCTCGCAATTGGTGCGGTCGTCCTCGCATCCGGCAAGGCACCTCGGTTCCGGTATCCCGTCGCTCACGAAGGCGATGACATAGCGGGAACGAGCCGGAAGCCCCGGATCGCTCGTCATAGCCGTGAGAATGTCATTTTCTACCGCGCGCAAAGCCGTGGCCAACGCGCCTTGATAGTCCGTAGCGACGCCGCCGCCTTGCTCTTCTCCAATCGCGCCGCGAATCGTGCCGCTATCGCGAGTAAAGGGGGAATAGCGCGTCCAAGAGGAAAACCCGATCACGCCGATTTGCGCCGATCGGTTGCTTAAGACATCACCCACCAAGCGATTGAGCGCCTCAAAACGGCGGTTCGCGGGATCGGTGCACTGAAGCGAGGCGGACTGATCGATGATCAACAATACTTTTACCGGGAACTCGACCGTTGTATCGGGTTGTACGCAATATTCGCCTTTTACGGTCAGAAGATTGTCGAATTTTTTCTTTACCGAGGACTGCAACGGTTGCAGCCCGGCATCGCTGCAGCTACCGAGAAAGTGCAGCGCGCCCGAGATCAATATTATATAAAACAATCGACGAAACGTATTCATACCGACAGCTCGAAATACATTCTCAATAGAAGCGTAACAAACTTTAGAGTGTTAGTGTCTGGATAAGTTAAATAGGGCTCAAATTCACCCGCCCGAACGGCGAAGACGTAGGAGCGAAGGTGATAGCTCTGCACTTGCGCAAACGACGTATTCCCTAGTAGGCACGCATCGCATATCGCATGCCGTTTCCGGAGCGCGAACGAAGATTCGCGCTCAGCCGATTTCCAGCGCGAACCGCCCTCGATTGGCGGATACCACCGCGAAGTTGTTGGGTTTTTAACCCGAACGACGCTAGAGATCGCGACGAGGAATAAACGCGACATGCCCCTCTATTGCTTTTAATTCGCGGGCCGGCCGAGATAGTTATAATAAGATGCTGTATCTTTGCTAAATTTCATAAAAAAACGGAAAAACGCTCTACAGGCTCACAAGCGCCCGCGCTCATCGCGCTTGCTCGAAGAACCGGGGCGGCCATTTTATGTCGTTGCCCGCGTTGTCGTAAGCGTGGTTTTTGTGGCAAACTAAATCTCAGCCATGTTGTCATTGCTATTGCTCGCTTGCTTGCTTACTTTTGCGGGTTGCGGCGTGGAGTCGCGCATCGAATTCCGAATCTGCGGAAAGCTTAAGGTTCCAAATCAGCTCGACGCGCTTCGCGTTTCGATTCTGGATACCGAGCTGACGGAACAGGGTTTCGCGCTCATCGAATTGACCGAACGCGATATGGTCGCGGAGGGCGGAGTTGAAGACAGCGCGACTAAAAACGACGACGCGCTAAGAAAGACGGATGAGCCAAGCCGGGAAGCCACCGAGGACGGCGGCCTAGACTCGGAGCGGCGATCGAGTACAATCAAGTCGCTACCCGTGACCGCTTCTTTAGAAGGGATAGAGGGTCCGGGCTATCTTAGAGTTCAGGCGCTGCTCGAAGGAGTAGAAGTGGCCCGGTTTGACCGTTGGATTGCAGATCGGGATGCGGCTTCGACGGTCGATATGCCGTTAACAGAGAGTTGTTACGGAAGATATAACTGCGCGCTCGGCCAAACATGTGTCAAGGGTAATTGCGTGGTTGCGCCGATCGGGAACGATCCACCCGCTTGCGATTAGAGGTTTTTTTATGGCGTGCAGAAACGCTCGCGCTGATTTTATTCGTGATATGAGCTTGGTTTGCGCGCCGCTCATTTTCGTCGCATTCGCCTGTACCGACGCGCGACTATACAGCGACGAGGGGCCCGCGATGCAAGCCGACCGCTTGACCCTACGCGGAAGGGTGTGTGCGCAGGATACGATGGCGGAGCGATTACCACTGCGCATCGTGATCGTGGCGGACCAGGCCGCCGGGCCGCTATTTTCGAGCTTTGATCCGGGCGGTCTTCGAATTCAGTATCTGCGCGACTTCGTTCAATCCGCCGTGGCTTCCGAGCAGACCGAGTTGGCGGTTATCGGCTACGCCAATCGATCGAGAACCCTGGCTCCCCAAGAGGGCAACTTTACCCGCAATCCCGGGGAGCTTTTAAGCGCGATCAACCAACTGGCGATCTCGGAGCCGTGCTTGACGAACGGCATTTGTCGCGATTACCTGGAAGGACTGCGTACGGCTCGCTCCCTTATCGAAGGTGACATGGCGCAAACCGAAGCGGGCGTGCGCGTGCTCACGGAGTACGCGGTCGTCTTTTTGCTCGCCGGTCCGCAGGTTCCGCTGGCGTCGAACGTCGATTGTTGCGAGGTCGGAGATGCCGCTTGTCTACGGCAAGATCCGCAGCCGAGTAACGAATGTCAGTCGCAGCGACAGCAACGAGAGATCAAAGCGCTGCGCGAAGCGGTAGAGACGGGCGGAGGTCTCGGCGTACGCGTACATGTGTTGCACCTGGCGGCCGAGGAGGAGGCGGTCAACGAGCAGCTACAGAGCGAGATGCGGGACCTGGCCTTTGAAGGACTGGGCTCGTACACGCGTATCGGCAGTTCAGAAGCGCTATCGGTGAGCGGAACCCATGTGCTGGAGCAACGAACCGATCTAAAAGTCAAGGCTTTAATCGTATCGAACATCAACGCGAAGCCGAGCCCCGCGGGTCCGCTCGTCGATTCAGACGCCGATGGTCTCGCGGATGATCAAGAAAGCATTCTCGAAACAGATCCGCAGAACGCCGATACCGACGGAGACGGAATCGGGGATTTGGTCGAAACGCTGACCGGCATACAGCCTTTACAGCCCGATCAGCCGGCCGCCTGTCGCCAATTGAAAAAAGCCGGACAAGACAGCGATCTTGACGGTCTATCGGACTGCGATGAGGCGCTGCTTGGAACGGAGCCGACGCTGGTTGATTCCGACGGAGACGGTATGCCGGATAAACTCGAGGTAGTCGGCGCGACCGATTTTTTGCATTCGGACGCGCAGGCCGATAACGACGACGACGGCGTCACCAATAGCGACGAATTAAGCCAGCATTCGGATCCCAGGTCCGATGACAACACCGCGAGACGCACCTACCGATACCGATATGAAATTGAGGACGAGGGAGTGCTCGAGGAACTATACGCACTGCCGATGGGGCAGTTGACGGGTGTTGAGATAGTGCGAATGAGCGCGGGGACAACACCGGGAGTAGGGATATTGCGCTATTCAAACCAAAAGAAGACCTTGAGTTGGCAAGACGGTATCGACACGTCGCCGGGTCGGGCGATAGACGTCTCCGCCGAGGGGATGGTTGAGCTGCCGTCCTCGTCGTACGCGCCCGTACAGGGGGAGGAAGGTAAGCGAATCGAAGTCGATATCCGCTTCGAGGATCTTCCGGGAGTGGACGTGAACGAGCGCGTTCGTATTATTTATAGAAAGAGACATTGCATCTCCTACACTGTAAGAAACGTTCGATTAATGAACACACGAAATACCGGGGAGTCAGACGACGGCCTCAACCGAATAGTTCTCTATTTCGCAGAAGCTCCCGAAGGACGAACGCAACGACCCGGCCCCTTCAGAATGGCGGAGATACCCGTTGTTTTTACGCCGCCTGAAAGACGCGATCCGTCCGCGCCGGCGATAGTGGTTTTCGATGAGGAATTTGTCAGACCGAAATAGTGATTTCTTTCACTCGGCAAAAAGTGCTAAAGTGATCAATAACGTTGAAAAACAAATCGTGTTGGTGATTTTATGAGTATAGAGAAGCGATACGGGCGCATTTGGTTAGAGCGGTCATCTGTCTGTTCGCGTATTTCTAGCGGGAGTCAAGAGCTCGGCGACCGACGGAGTCGCTATCATAGGCTCTTGAGAGTGTCCCTCGCGCTTACGTTGTTTCCTCTCTTTTTATCAGTACTACTACCGACAATAGCGGCGGCGCAGTCTTCCACGGTCGAACAGTCGGGCTCCCAGAAGAGTCGAGCGCCACGCAAGGGAAAACCGGTTCGCGCTCAAACGAATGCCAAAACACGCAAGGGCGGCGGGCAAACCGTTCGCGGAAACCGTACAACGGCGGGCGCCGGCGCCGAGAGCGGGCGAATCGACGCCGACTCCGCTAGCGTTATGGGTAGAGAGGAAGACAATAGCCAAACGGCTGCCGCGAAGGGCGAAAGCGACAGCGTGGAGGCGAGTATCGCAAGCAAGCGCGGCGAGCGAACGCCGTCATCGGAAAGCGACGGGATCAGGTTAGATCAAAAAGAGAAATTGGGCGAAAAGGAAGAATCTATCGATCGAGTTGGATCGGGGGCGTCCGCTCTACGATCGAATCGCATGGAGTTCGACGCACGCTTGGTATATGGCGAGACCGCGGGCAGCGGCGCGGTGATTCTATTTGATCGAGGGCAGAGGGACCTTCCGCCTTTGACCAGACGACGAAAGAGGTTTTTGTCGGCCACCACCGAATCGGTATTTGGCTCGAAAGACGAGTTGCGTTATCGCATTCGAGACGAATTCAAGGAAGTCGAGCCCGATAACAGTAATGATAAGTCAGCGAGCGATGGACTCGGCAACTAGGCATTTGTTACACGCGCTTTACGCCAACCCGCGCGATCCGGACGCGCTCGCGGAGGTACGACGTTACTTCGTCAAACAAGGACAGTTGCCGGCGCTGGCCAAGGTGCTCGAATGGTGGTCCTCTAAAGCATCGAGCGCGCAAGAAGCCGCACAGGCGCTATTCGACGCCGCGCAGCTTTTACAAAGCGCTAATGGAGACGCTTCGCAAATTATCTCCGTGCTGGAAAAGGCGCTTGAATATGACCCTTGCTTTGATTCGGCCTCGATCAAATTGGAAGCGCTATACCGCGCTCGAGGAGAAGAAGAAAAGGCGGCTCAACTACACAAAAGAAGAAACGATCGTATCTCCTTGATCGAGGCGTTAGACGGCATCTTATCCCAGGAAAACAGACCGTCGAGCCGTCGCCCTCCGGCGTCCGCTCGTCGGAACCGGGAAGCGGCGTTCGATACGCGGTCATCAGCCAACGCCGACCCGGGCAACTCGGGTAGCCGTTCAGGTGCGAGCGAGCCGGCCGGCGTGGTTTCTTACTCGTACCGTAAGACAAAAGATCTCGCCACAGCGGAGCTGGATGCTCGGCGCGAACGGGATCTGCAGATTCCGTCGGCTCCTCGCGTGCCCGATTTTGCGATCGCTTCTGCGGGTCCTCGCTCTCGCGAGCTTGACCGCGACGACGATGTGGAGATCGACAACGCGGGTTTTGACGAGCGGCCGACCTCGAGTAAGAGAGCCTTGCGGGGCGGCTTGGCGTATGCCGCGGAGGTCGGTACAGCTTTGGGGAACGAAGTAGCGGCGCAGAACGTGGCGCATTCACGGCAGGCACCTCCGATTTCAGCTCTCGTTTCGCACGATCTCGTACAACCATTCGACGCCGACGATTCACAGCCGACGTATGAAGACGGAGATGACGAAGAGGAGGACCGGTTTTATCGCTCTTATTCAGGACGTGCCCCGGACACGGGCGAAGCCGCGGGATTCGAGTACGATTTTGACGGACGTGTCACCGAAGAAACCCGCGGGTTGATCAGGCAACCGGAAGCGGGCTTTCCGGATGATCACAGCGCGCGTTGGGACGAAAGTTCCAGCTTCGAGCCTTATCAAGAACAAGAAACCGCCGAAACCAACCGGCAAGCGGCGATCGCCTATCGAATCATCGCGGGCGATCCGTTGAACAATCCGGCGGAAATCGATTCTGAGCAGCCGGCGGTCGAGATCGACGTGCTATGGGGCGACGCGAATGTTATACATGTCGCGCACCTGTCGCCTCCGCGAGCCTATTGGGTGGGAGACGCGACGACTCGGCGAGGCCGACGGGAAACCGATTTCTTGATCGGTCGAGAGACGCTCGGCACCGATAAACTTCCAATACTCGTCGAGTCCGACAGCGGTCTTGCCGTGGTGATTCCGACGGGCGCGGTCGGCGAACTCATCATCGAGGAAAAGGCATACAGCTTTGAGGATCTGCACGATAACGGCTTGCTTCAGCCTTGCCGTGAGTTGATCGGCGCCCGGCAACTTCGACTTGTAAAAGACAGCACGGTTTGGGTCTCTCATCGCGGCTTCACGTTTATCGTCAGAATGGGGGTGGGAGCCAAAACCGTCGGAAAGAATCGAGGTCATCTGGTACGTTTCACGGAACACGGCTGGAATCTCGCGGTCGCCGGTGTCGCCTGTTTAATGCTTCTATGCTTTGCATTTCTCCCCCCGGAAACAGAGCTACTCTCACTCAACGCGATGAATTCCGACAGCCGGCTCGCGACTCATCTCATTGAACCTCCGGCGATCGAGGAGGAAGAGATTCCCGAATGGCTTCAAGAGCAAAAAAAGGACGCGAAAAAGGCCAAGGAGAGCGAACAGGATAAGGCCAAACGCAAGCCCGACGAGCGTACGAAAAACGGCGGCCGCCGGCAGAGCTACGCGAGCCCGAGCAACGGCGAGCGCGCTTCGCGTTTGCTTTCGACGCTCGCCTCCTCGGGATCGGGCGGCGGACAAACCTTGCAAAAAGTGGTGGCGAAATTGGGTTCAGTTGGCGCGGGCGGTTCGTCGACCGCAGCGTTTTCGCTTTCGAGCGCGCTGGCCGGTCTGAATGGAGTCGGTGGAGTCAATCTTGGCGGAATCGGAACGGGAACCGGCATCGGCATAGGCATGGGGAGCGCGGGAGGAGAGGCGGCCGCCGCCGGGGTCGGTAAATTGAGCGGTCGGGGCGGCGGAGGTCGCGGCCGGGTCCGGGGTAAAGTTCGGGCGCTCAGTCTTGGATCGCGCGTCACCGGCAGCCTGACGCCGGGACAGGTTTTGGAGGTCATCAATCGATCGATGGCTAAGATTCAACAATGCTATGAACGTGGTTTAACGCGAAATCCCGCGTTGGCCGGACAGGTCAAGTTTGAGTGGACGGTTACGCCTTCCGGAGATGTATCCTCGTTACGGCAAGCTGGCAGTACCCTCGGTGATATAGAGGTGACGAAATGCATAGCGGGAACTATTAATCGAATGCGTTTTCCCAAGCCCAAGGGCGGTTCGGTATCGATCACTTTTCCTTTCATCTTTAGACGAGCACAGTAGCGAATAACATTGTCGGCGCCGGTTATACCTCGATATCAAGAGCGAGAAGCGCGCCACAGTAGAGTTTCCCCCAGGTAGCTTGGTCGTGTTCGGCAAAGCGGACGACCAGCGGTTCTACGACGCGGCCCGTACTTAATTCGAGCCTGACGCCTAGGTTTTCGCTTGCAAGGTAGACAAGGGCAAGCCGGGTAAATAGCGCGAAACTACTCGCGAACGCGTTTTTGCTTTCATAAGGTTCCAACGCCTTTCCTTCCATGTAGGCCGCGATCCACGCGACCGCGATTCCGATCTCCGACCGCCAGCGGCTATCGTAATCTGTCAAAAGAGCGTAGGCGCCGAAAGCGATATTACCGATGTAGAGCTCAGCCGAACCATTGTCGCCGGACTCGGTTATGCCGCCCGCTGAAGTCTGCACGCGTGCGGCGATTCCCCAGGGATATTCGACAAGCCAATTAACTCCTCCCGCTATTTGAATCGCGGGCGCAACACCTCCAATACTATAGCCGGGTCCCGAACCGATAACCAGAGATAGACGGCTACTCGCTGTATTCGCCGCTCGCATAGTATCTGTATCGTCCGTCATAACCCGCTGTTGGACTTCGATCTCGTGGTTCACCGCCATAGCACGAACCTCCGTGGAGGGTTTGACCTCGCTTTCCCGGGGCGGGCGAGATGACATCGCGATTTCGCGGAAGCTCGCTCGTAGAAGTTCGATCACCCGCATCGCCAAAACGCGCGAGCTACTATCCCTAGCGCTTGCCTCGCGCTGAATACTGCGTTGAACCGTTTTACCCGTGACCAAGTCGACGACCCATATTTCGATGGCCTGCCGATCGACGCCCGTAATCCAGACGGCGGCCGCGACCTTCAGGCGCCGCGCCAAATCTCTCAACTCGCGCCAAGATTTAATCGGCGCGTCGGACAATACGACCTCGAATTTGAGCGTACCTAGTTCGGCGTCGAGTTGACGCGTCAGCGCGTGCTCAGGCGCGAGTCCTACCAGTGCGATACGGTTGCCGGAATTCGCTCTCGCTTCAGAGCACATACAGAGTAGAACCGATAGAATCACGAGTATTTGGCAGACGCGGCTCAAGCAGGTCTCCTAGAACCGAGCCTACGACACCGATTCAAGGCGCCGAAGGTCGCTCTGCGAGAGGCATTCGTTCAGGTACGGGTCTCTCTTTGCATAGCTTATAAATCGCTGCCGACCCTTTTGCAGGCGGCGCTTTATCGTGGCTAAAGAAACATCACAGGCGTCCGCGACTTCGACCAAATCCATCTCATCCATATACCTCAAGGTAAACGGGATTCGTTCCTTAACCGGCATTTTCTTTATAACGGCATAGACTCGCTTGAGCGTTTCAACCTCCTCAGCAGAGGCGAGTACCGCGGGCACGTCGGGGATTTCCTCGGGCGGTTTGTGCTGTAACCATTTGCGCAGCCTGCGCTTGCGAATCCAGCCTCGCGCCGTAAATACGGCGATTCGGGTTAACCACGGCTTCAGCTCTGGATAGCCGCCGCGGAACCCACGGGCGCCTGCTATCGCGCGTAAAAACACCTCTTGCATCAGTTCTAGAATCTCCGCATCCCAACCCAAAACGCGATAGAGCACACGTTCGATATCAGGTGCATAGCGCCTGTATAATTCAGCCTTTGCGCTCCGGTCTCCTGCGCGAAATGATTCCACAAACGCCGTATCATCAGCGTAGAAAGTCGCCGTTGTTAGGATCTTCGCGCGTTTTACATATTCAGGAGTCTTGGCCATCAGCAGGTTGTGATCAGCAAGGAACCCTACGACTGAAAAAAACGTCATACCGAAACGCGGCGGCGCGAACACGCGAGCGAGCGGCGATTTTCCGTAGCGTTTGGTTGGTCATTGATAAAAACTATTGTCTATTCGAGAACTTCGAATTCCTATTCTATCAGTTTGTCGCCGGGCTAAAAATAGGAGATCGATACGTAGATTCTCAAAAAGTGGGGGCAAAACAACCTGGGAACGCGGCGATAACGGTTCGCCCTTGGGTAGTATTGAAATAGAAAAGTGCCCTTGCCCCTGCCCTTGCCCCTGCCCAAGTAACTCAAAAGCAAGAAACGTAGTGATTCTAGCACGATTGCGCCACGTAAGGGAAGTTATCCCGGTTGTAAAAAACGGGCATGGGCACGTTGAGCGCCTCTCAGTAATCTGCATCTGTTCGCCACTACTTTTTAAGAACTTATGCATTAAGCCGTTTTTCTCGCGTTTTCGCTCGACGTTTTTTTCAAGGTTAAGGTTTTATTTGAGCTTTTTCCTTGAGCCGCCGACACTAGCATAGTAGCCACTGGTGGATGACGCGGTTTTGCGGAACCGCGTGGCATATCCCAAGTGGGAAAATCGGAGGCGTTACTGTGGGTTTTCTCGATGAAAAGCCGATCGAGCGTTTAGCTATCCGAGTAAAAAGGGTACAAGATAAGCTTCTGGCGGAAAACGCTCCCGAGCGGTTCGAAAAAGGATATCGCGCTTTTATTTCGGCGATCGATCAGGAAACCCCGCAGAGACGCTGGCCCGCGGCGATTCGTTGGGCCGTCAGCCTAAGCGTTGCGGCGACCGCGGTCTTTGCTCTTTGGTGGATAAGAACGGATCGCGCGACGACTTTGTCTTTCACGGTAGGTCATGAGCATACCCCGGGTACTGTTGGAGGTTGGATAACCGCCCCGCCCGATAAAAGCGTGCCGGTGGATTTCTCGGACGGTACGCGATTGGCCCTCGAGCCCAACACGCGCGCTCGCATCGGGTTATATCAGTTAACAGCGGCGCGAATCGTTTTGGAGGCTGGTAGCGCGAGGGTTTCGGTGGTCCATCGTGAACGCGTTCAATGGAGAGTTGACGCTGGACCCTTTTCGGTTCGCGTGACAGGGACGCGTTTCAAGGTATCTTGGAATCCGGAACTGCAACTTTTTGAAGTGACTTTACGCGAGGGCGCGATAATTGCCGAGGGTCCGGTATTGAATCAGGGCCAGACAGTCGGTCGAGGGCAAACGCTTAGGGTATCGTTACCTAGGGCGATGGCTCTATTAGCGAGCACCAATGCGCTTCCGTCGTATCGCGACTGGGTCGCGAGCATGCGGTCCGATGCGAACAAAGACCGAGATAATGAAAGCAAATTTACGAGTGAAGCTCAAACCGAATCGAGGCGAAAAAGAGCGAATGGTAGCGACGTTCGATGGATGGAATTAGCGGAACAAGGTCACTATGAGGCGGCGCTAGGCGCGGCTGAAGAAAGAGGATTCCATCGGCTCTGTCGTAGCCTCGGCGTGGCGTCTTTGGTCCGTCTGGCGGAAGTGGCGAGGTTTGCGGGGCGCGTCGACCGAACCGAGGAAGCGCTGCTCGTACTTCGCAAACGTTTTCCGAAACATCGGGAATCGGCTATAGCGGCTTACACCCTGGGTCTCGCCGCGTTTGATCAAAAACGGGATTATCACGAAGCTGAGAAATGGTTTGAAGTTTACTTGCGTCAACAGCCTTCCGGACCGCTCGCGCGAGAGGCTCTCGGGCGTCTTATGGAAGCGCAATATCGACTCGGCCGGAAGCCAAATGCCAAACACACGGCGCGTCGATACCTCGATCAATATAGCGACGGCCCTCACGCTGATATCGCCGCGCGTCTGATTGACGAATAACTACGAGTGGGCAGATTATGCGTATTCGTAAAGGCTTTTTAGCCGCTTTTGCATGGACTTTACTGATCGTATCAGTAGGGAATGGCTGCGAGCCGGTAGGCGAGCCGATCGCGAGTCCGGATTTATTTAACTCCGGTAGAATCTTGGAGCCGGACGCGGGATATATACGCCTCGATTGCGAGCAGAGCGCCGAATTACCGGAGACGCTCGCGATATATTGTTTTGAGGACAACGACCAACCGAACGACATCGTCGTCGACAGCACGGGTCAACACGATGGAAAGATCATCGGGACGAAAACGCGCGTCGTCCGCGGCCCGACCTGTTGCGGTATGGCTCGGTTTTTCAGCGAATCGAACAGCGCGTCCTATATTGAAATCCCGGATTCGCACGATTGGGACTTAGACAAAGGGTCGATCAGTTTCTGGGTACGAATTAATGCCTGTTTTATCGCCGGTCAGAGCCAAGGGTTGATCTCGCGAGCATCGGCTGATCGCGACGAAGACGGACATTTGGGGCTGCTGCTGCTTAGCGAATGCAATTGGGCGGCCTTTGCAGCCGTAGACGGAGAAGCGATAGAGGTCCGAGCTGACAGATCCCTCACGCCGGGCAAATGGTCTCATATCAATATCAACTTCGGACCTCCTGGTCTTGAGCTGTACTTGGACGGCAGACTGGTAGCGGAAGATACCTTTCGCTCGGGAATGGAAGGCAGCCGCAATCCATGGGTAATCGGAGCTGACACGCGAGAAGCGAAACCGGGGACCGCTTCTCCGCCCGTACATTTTCTCACGGGGGCCGCGATCGACCTACTGCGAATAAGCTCAGCGCGGAACAAGTTGGTTTTTCTGGAGTAATGAGCCGCTTGCGAAAGTTGAGCCATTTTAGTCTCTCGTCGACACGTAACCTATAAAAGCGCAAACGAACGCATAATCAGAACCTAATCAGAACCGATAGGAGCACGGTTCGTTGGAGGAGAAAATGCAAACTCTTTTATACAGGATCGTACGCTATACCGCCTTAGCGGCGCTCTTTATCATTCCCTCGCAATCGGATGGTCAGTCATTCGAGTGCGACGACCGATTCGGCGAATGCGGCACGCCGGAAATGAGCGGCGGCGGCGGGAACGGAGGCGGGGGCGCTATCCTCATCGCCAACACGGATCTCGGCGATACCTACCAGTTTGCCGATGATTTCGACAACGACGGCCGCGAGGATCCCTACGATAATTGCCCGCAAGTACGCAACGCGGACCAGCTCGATTCCGATGGCGACGAAATCGGGGACGCGTGCGACAACTGCCCCGATACCGCCAATCAGATGCAAGAGGACATCGACGGTGACGGTGATGGAGACGCCTGCGACGACGACATGGACGGCGATGGTGTCGCGAACGAAGCGGACAACTGCCCTGAAGCGCCCAATCCCGCTCCGGACGAGTCCGCGGAGCAAAGCGATACCGACGAAGATGGTATGGGCGACGCCTGCGACGAGGATATCGATGGCGACGGGCAAGACAACATCGATGACCCCTGTCCAATGATTGCCGGTCAAGCAGATGACCTCGATAACGACGCGTGCAGCCCCGACGCGGACGGCGACAACGTACCGGATATAAAGGACAAATGCCCTTATATTTACGATCCGGACCAAAGCGATGTCGACGGCGATGCCCGCGGAGACGCGTGCGACTCCGATATTGACGGGGATAATATCATCAACAGCATCGATAATTGTCCCGAGGTAGAGAATAGCGATCAGGCGAATGAAGACAGAGATGAATATGGCGATGCCTGCGACGACGACGGCTATTGCTACGTCGTTTTCGGCGACTATAACAACTGTCTTGATCCGGAAGATTTCCTAACGGTCTACGTACCGACGCTGCTAGTCAATGTAGACAAACTGATTCGACTTCCGTTTTTCGTTAATCGTAATAACCAACGGCTAACCTACGAATGGTCGGTCGTCGAAGCCCCTAACGGTTCGAGCGCAACAGTGGTCGCGGCTCGTGGGACGGTCGATTCGTCGATTCGATACGAATATCTTTATCCGAAAGACGAGGTCGCGAGCTTCAAACCAGATCGCGTTGGTGAATATGAACTTCGAATCACGGTTACCGCTCCCGTCGACGCTTTGACTCAGGAGATGAATGTGTCGGATACATTTGTAGGCAAACTCGTGGTTCAAGGTGAGCCTTCTGAAGGCAAACGCGTGGTCCAAGGCGATGAGCCTACCAGCGACACCGACGCCGGTTCCTGCAGCGTAACAAACGGAATGCGACCGAGCGCGACGAATTGGTTGTTGGCGCTGGTAATCGGAGTCCTACTTTCATTGCGGCGGCGTTCATTCTGACCTGACGGTTTATTTTTGCGTTGTAAAAACGTCGAGCGGAAACGCGAAAAAAGCTATAAAATAAGGGCGCGCGCAATCTATTTTGGCCCCGAGATGAGATGCTAAAAGTGAAGTGATTTTTGCGCGAGCCCTAGGTGAGGTCCAAAAAAGCGAGCACGCGATTAGCTCGCGCGATTTATCGCGAGCGACGCGGTTTACGACGACGGGCTTTTCGCAACGGTAAGTTTTCGCTCGTATAAAAAAAAATCGGGACGCCGCCTTTTTATACAAAAAGCGCAAGACGATCCGTTACACTATCTCTGCGCGCCTATGAAAGAGAATCGAATCTTTGCCGGATGGTTATGTTGTTTGCTGCTCCTATGGCAGTGCGTAGCCGGTTGTATGTCGGCAGAGGATATCTTCACCTCCGGACGTATCGAAAATCTTTGCAGTAACGCCGTACCGATTTGCGGAGACGTGGCCGGATGCGTTCTTAGCGATGAGCATTATATCCGCGGCGAGTTTCCCGGTGACCAGGTCGTCATCGTACGCTCGGAAGTCGATCGCGTTCGCATCGTGGCGCGCTTTCTTTTGTCGCAGGAAATGTATCCGGGTATGTTTATGTCGGTGCGAGCGTGTTCAATTGGCTGTGCTCAATGCGAAGAGGAAATTAGCAAGGATAAGAACCTATTCGAGCTGGCAAACGACGACGGCATTCTCGAGTACCACCTTGATGTGGAAGGACGAGGCGATCACAAGGTCGAATATTTTTCGGACATGGCGGCCAAGTATCTATTTACCATCGAGCTGGAAGAGTAAGCGCGAGTGTTGCTCCAAAAAAAAGTGACCAGCGCTGTTGTACGCTTGATGCTTTTCGAGCGAGGCGTTTTACGCCACCGACTTTTTTTTAGTTTAACATGGACACCGAGGATGTTTATTATTGAGCCGCGCTTGGATATGATACTAAGATAGAAGAACGACATCATAATCTATCTAAGTACGAGATAACACCCGATGTCATACATTGTATTATAACCATCGATAGACAGCAGTTGAAAACGAACCTTAGATTTAATATCGAAACCGCTTCGAGCATAATAGATGAGAAGGTTATTTATTTTATCGACTATATCGGCTGTTGCCTTCGGCTTCGTCCCGGCGAGCTCGGTGAGCGCCGATGAAGGTGACGAAGCCTCACACGGGTACGCCGCGATGGCGGTGCAAAACCGCCTGTACACGCAGACCGGTGAGCTGACGGCGTTCGTGGGTGTTTTACCGATGGATGCCTTTACCAAAGGGCTAACGCTCAGCGCGGCGTATACGCACCATTTTTCAGATCATTGGGCGTGGGAAGTCGTTCATTTCTTTTACTCCTTTCACATCGAGACCGATTTGCGCGACGATCTAGAAGCTTTCGATCTCGGTCCAATTCCATTTGAGGTTATCGAACATCAAATGGTTACGAGCAACGCGGTTTTCAAGCCCGTGTATTGGAAGGGTTCGGTTTACAACGATTCGTTGATCTACGGAGAGCTGATGGTCTTGGCGGGCGCGGGATACGCGTGGTTCACGCGCTCAGAACGTATGGCCGTGGATCTCGGTATCGCAATGCGCGTTTATGTAAGCGGTTTGCTGTCCTTTCGCGTCGACGTACGGCACCATATATTCTTTGACGATGAGATCTTCAAACAGGCGAACTTAGACCATGAACTTTGGATTGGCCTCGGCACGTCGATTTCGTTTTAACCGACGCGCGTGGATTTTGTCCGCGTGCCTCGCTTCTATCGTCGTTTGCAACGGCTGCGGCGGGGCCTCCACGCAAAACGGTAAGGAATTATCCTTCAGTCGTGCGGTCGAGGCATCCTTAGACGAATCCTGGGAGTCCGCGGCCGAAGCTGCTTTTAATTATATAAAAAAATCCTCGCCCGATGAGCTGCGATACGATAGGGCGCTCTTAATGCTCGCGCAGGCGGCGGAACGTTTGGGTTTTTCCTATGCGGCTTCGCTTTGGTACCTTGACATCGCGCAAGCGCGGAGAAACATCGAACTACTCGACAAGTCGATAGCGGGCCTCGAACGCATTATCATGAAAGGTCCCCACGACGAAACGACGCTCGTACGGGGGGTTCTCGCCACCGCTGATATTACTGATCTATCGGCGGACAAGCTGGCTTTCATCAATTATCTCCAGGGGCTATACAACGTTCGGGACGGATTGGACGCATGGGCGGACCGTCAGTTCGGCGGGATCGCGCCGGCGAGGTCGTATTCTCATAGGGCGCACTATATCCAGGCGGTTCGGGATCTCGAACGCAAACAATGGTCTCAAGCACGACGAAGGTTAACACGGCTGTTAAAGCATGCCAAATTGCAGGAAGAGATTCGCAATCAGGCGGAGTTGGCGCTGGCGCGTTTATCGATGGAAGAAGCGCGCTATCCGCAAGCTATCAAACACTATAAACGCGTAAAGCGGCTTGCGCCGAGTCATCCGGAGCTGTTGCTAGAGATGGCCTGGGCATATTACTATAGCGGAGCGGCCAAGCGCGCGCTCGGTCTATTAATCGCGCTTGACGCTCCGATTTACATGGAGTTGATCGCGCCGGAACGGTTCTTGTTAGAGGCGTTCTGTCTGCGGCAGTTATGCCAATTCGAGCCGGCTAGAATCGCGGCTGTACGCCTGCGAGAACGTTACGGCGAGGCATTATCCGATCTATCCTCGGGATTGTCGCCCATCGAATCGGCCTCCCTTCGAATCGGAGCTCGCCAGCGCGGCGGAGCGCGTCGATTGTGGCTCTTGTTGGAAAGAGTTCGCGTGGAAAAAGCGTCGGTCGACGGCCTTGCAATAGGAGAGTCATTATCCAAAGAGCTTAAAAGAGTCTACGAAGTCGGCGACCAAGAAATACAGCAGCGCCTAGAACAGGCGTTGGAAATCGAAAGCGAAATTTTGGCCGACGAGCTCATCGCGGCAGAAAGAGGCGTACAGTTAATATTGCACGAGCTAAGCGTCGGTTTGCTGCGAGGCCGCTCGAGACCTCCCGGTATCGAGTCGACAATCGAACCCAACAGGGAATCGGAAGAATCGGACGTTTCCTATTCTTTCGTCGGTGAGTTTTGGACGGACGAATTAGATAGCCTGGTCGTTAATATTCCGGATCGATGTCTAAAATAGTAAAAAGATATTGGGTTAACTTCGCGGGATTATTTCTCGTTTGCGCTGCCGGATGCGCGCAGCAGCAGGTGACCGTTCGCGACGCCGCATACGTGGAGATTTTAAGGGTAAAGATCTCGAAAGTGCGCAACGCCATCGAGGAAACGCGCGAAACCATAATCAGCGCGCGCAACGCGCGCTACCTGCCGGAGCTGTATCTGAGACTAGCCGAGTTGTTGAGCGAAGAGGCGCAATACCATCACCGGCTGGCCTATGAGCGTGAGCAAGGTGGCGGCAAAGCGCTGCACGTCCCGCAAGTAAGGCTGCTTAAGGAACAAGCGATAGGGGTTTATAAACAGCTTTTACACAAGTATCCAAGGACGGCATTGGCGGATCAAGTGCTGTTTAATATCGGGCAAGAGCAGCGCGAATTGGGTAATTTTACCGAAATGCAGCAATACCTGCAGCAAATTGTAAAGGAGTATCCCGATAGTCCCTTAAAGGGAGAGGCTCTGCTCGTGCTAGGCGATTATTACTTTGATAAGGGCGAGGTGGCGGAATCGCGTATTTACTATGAGCAAATTACCAAGGATAAGCCGAGTCGGGTAACGGGCTTGGCGTATTATAAATTGGCTTGGGTTTGGGTGAACCTAAATGAATGCGATAAGGCGATCGCGGCATTTGAAGGCGCGCTTCATACGGCCCGCGCAGCGGATCAGAAAAAAAAGGCCGGCGCGAAAGGAAGCGCGACGAATGCCGGCCGCGAGCCGGATGACGGGCGATACGCCGAGGACGGCGCGCATACGGATAATGGCTCGAAAAAGGAAGTATCGAACCAGGGGATCGACGTCCGTCACGCGGCCTTGGTCGACCTCGCGTACTGTTATAGCCTAGAGCGAAAACCGGAAAACTCGGTGCGATATTTTCGCTCTTTGGCGCGCGATAGGACGACTTATGTCGAGGCGTTAGAAAAATTGGCCAGGCGGTATGGAGTTATGAGCGAGGCCAAAGGATCGATTTTAGTGACGCGCGAACTGCTAAGACTCGGACCGATTAACGAAGAGCGCATCGATGACGTTAAGCAACTTCATGCCGCCTTGCGGGAGGCGAAGGACTATACGGCGGTGGGCAGCGACAGCCTGCTAATCGCGAGCGTCCTGGCCGCATACTGCTCGCGAGCTGATGTTTCGGATCGCGTTCGCGCTGAGATGAAGAAACAATTCGAGCTGTTTATACGCGATTTATTAACGCGCGCGCAAGAACGGCTCGAACGGCCGCAGCAGGAACGGCAGGTCGAGCGAGCGATGGAAATCGCGCGGGGCTATCGTGTTTATCTTCATGCTTTCCCGCAATCGAAAGCCTACCTCGACATGCTGCTCAATATAACCGACGTTCTCATTTTGGCGAAAGACCACTTGGAAGCTGGTCGACGCTTGCTTCAAGCGGCTTTCATGGTCGATCCGAGGGATGAGCGGCGGCGTGACATTTTGTACGATGCGGTCGTGAGTCTTCAGAATTTTTTACACACCAAGCGAACCGATGTTAGTGATCTCGAATGGGTGCTCGCGCGTTCCGGTCTCAGACGGGCGGCGTCTGAATTGCTTCGCTATCCGCTACACGAGGACAAGATACGAACCGTTAAATTCGCGATCGCCATGACTTATTACGATGAAGGCAATCTGAGCGAGGCTGTTGATCGGTTCACGGCTTTGGCCTATGAGTATCCCGGTAGTGAAGAGTCGGAGATATCGATTCGGCTCATACTTGACGCGTTCGACACGCTCTCGGATTTCGACTCGCTGATGCGGGCCGCGCAACAGTTTTTAGCGAGCGACAGCCCCGCGGGCCAGGAACTACGCCGGCAGATATCCCCGCTGCTTGGCGCGGCTCAGCAGCGAAAACTCGACGAGGTATCGCTTGAGGCTGCGGGAGACGAAGGCGGCGGGCTCGACATGCTGGTCAGTTTTGCTCGCTATAATCAAGGCACGTCCCTGGGGGAGCGCGCGCTGCTCAACGCTTTCCTGGCGGCACGCGCGCAAGGCGATAGCGAGCAACTCTATAAGCTTGGAGAGGCGATTATACGTTTGTATCCCTCAAGTGAACAACTCCCCGGCTTGTTATCGACGATCGGGCAGATGGCCGTAGCCCGTTTCGAAATCGACCGGGCGATTGCGTTTTTGGCGCGCGCGGTTAAGATCCGTCACCCGCAACAGGTAAGACTATTGGTTACTGCGGGGGAGCTCGAAGAGCAGCTCGGCAGCCGCGACCAGTCTAGACTTCGGTATCAGGAAGCGATTCGCGCGACAGACAACAGGGGACGAGCGGAAGCGCTGGAACATCTGGCTAAACTTTTGGAACAAGAAGGCGACGCCAATAGGATGGTCGCCGAACTCGCTCCTTATAAGGAAGATAACAACCCCGAAGCTCTATCTCGTCTCGCCTTAGCACAATTAGCCCTGGGAAAGATCCAAGAGGCGGAGACCAATTTGCAGAACGTGTTGTCGGCTAGCGCTTCAGCCTCCTCGGAAGCGCTCGCGCGCGCGCACCATGGGGTAGCGGAGATTATGTTCGCCAATTCCCTAGGCTATGGGGAATTAAACAGCTTAGAAATGGTGGAGGAATACGTTGCGGTGGTTGAAGCGATTCAACAATCCTATCTCAACGCGGCGCGAGAGGGTAGCCTGACGTATACACCCGTGGCGTTAGGTCGATTGGCGTTCATGTCGAGGGCTGCGGCGCAAAGGTTTCGCACCGCGAACATACCCCAACAAGGGTTGAGCCCGGTACAGCATCAACAAGTCGTGTCCGCGTTGCAAAGGCGAGCCGAGCAGCTCGAGCAGAGCGCGCAGGAAGCTCTCACGGCCTGCGCGAATCAGTCTTTCGCGCAGCGTTCTTTCGGCCCCGCCGCGCGATCTTGCTTGTCCGGCCGGGCCTGGGACAGGGTGTTGGCGGGGTTTGATAAATTCGCGCGACGAACCAGTAAGAGCGAGCCTGCTGGTCTAGAAGAACTACGCAAGCGCTTGTCGCGAAACGCGGATGATATCGAGGCCTTGCGGGAGCTTGGCTCTAGGTTTTTGAGAGCGGGAGATCCTCATTACGCTCGTCTGGTCTTTGCCGCGGCAATTGAGCGCGGCGGCGGCGCGGTCGACGCGAATCTATTGGGCATCGCAGAAAATGACGTGCAGAACTATAGCGGCGCGCTTTCCGCATTCGCCCGCGCGGCTGAGGGCGGACTCGAAGCGGGACGGCAAAACTTGGCTACGCTCTTGCGTAAGCTCGGGCTTAATGCCGCTGCTGAAGATGCGATAAAACGCTATCCGGTCGGACAATCGGGTGGTCAACTTCTCTCCAAGGGTAGATAGGCTATGCGCCGTTTTTCGCGCATCTGGATGAAAAGAACGAGTTTGCTTGTACTAGCGACTTTTATCGCTTTCGGTTTTGCCTGCGGTTCCCAACAGGTCGAACCGCTCGATCCCAACGACTCGACTCTTCCGCAAGATACGAGGAGATGGATTGCGGCGGCCGAGGACGGTGTCGTCGCGGCCCGCGCGCGACGCGATGCGGCAAAAGAGCGACTAGAACGGGCCCGCGCGAGACAGAAGCGTATGTTGGACGAAATCGACTTCGGCTCTAAAGGCGCTAAAGTCGTCGATTCCATGAACGCTCGCTTCGAGCGACACCAAGACTATTTGGAAGCGCAACTCGATCGCGCCGAGGCGCTTCTCGCACTGGCGGAAGCTAAGTACGAACTCGCGACCGCGGAGCAGGCTATTATACACGATATCGCGCGTTACGATGTAGAAGAGATCAAACAGAAAGTCGAGCATGCGCGCCGACAGCTACAAGATGTCCGGAACCGTTTGCGTCAAACTCGGGAATCCCTCGACCGAACCACGACGCGCTTTTGGCAGGTGTACGCCCAATATTTAAAGGAAGGAGGCGACGCGTTGCGTTTCTGGACCGGTAAAGGGCCGTCGATGTCAATCGCACGGTCCGCACCCAAAACCGGCACGGATGCTAAACCTCAAGAGCAATCGGTCAATCCCCGTTCCAATGTCAATCCAAAGGATTTGCCCTCGAACCCCTTTTAGATCGATATCCGTCTCATCGGAACCAGAGTCCGCTATAGGATGTGAATAGTGAACCTGATGTCGGTTTCCTTTTTTTAACTTTGCAAAAGCCGTCGAACGGAAACGCTAAAAAAGCGAGCGCCGGCTTGGCTATCGCTATTTTTCGCTAGCGAAGAGCTTTGCGCTTACGGAGTTATAGCAATGGTAAGGCTTAATAGGCCCGCCAACGCGTACTCCCGGGCGACGAAGCATATTCGTTGTATATCGTTTATTCGCTTTATTATTCAGAATCAAGAGTAATGTCTACGCTGAGCAACTAACATAGGAGCGATGATCCACGGCGCGACCTACGGGCCGATCTTCTCTACGCGCTAAAAGATCTGACCACATGTGGTTACGAGCTTACAAAATCGTCGACACACTCATTATCTTGCTGGTTGTCCTGGCGCGTAAGAGATCCGGGCCCTATGTGGTATATACCGCGGAGTAGGAACAACGAGTTGTTTTAATAGGCGACCTGTTATTCGTTTTTAAGAAAGCGCATACACGGAAGAATCGCATCTATAGAAAGATGCTGGAAAGACCTGCTCTGCGCGCTATCTATATTATCCTTAACCTTGCTAAAACTCCGCCGGCGTAAAGCGCTTCGCCGCGAAAAACAGCGCGAACTAAGGGTGTGCTCACTTTTTTTGGACTTCACTTAGGGTGCACTGAGCTCGGGTCCAAAAAGAGTTCCGCGCGCCCGTATTTCATCGCTTTTATCGCGTTTCCGCTCGACGTTTTTGGCAACGTCAGGGTTATTTATCCCTACTCAAAGGACGAAAAAGATCTTTTTTGAATTGCTCGTATGCTCCGAATTCTAATAGACTTAAAAAATGCGTAAAATGACGTTATCCTATTTTGGGAAATAAAAACTCTTTTAGTCACTTCTCAAGGGTTTGCATAATTTCCAAATTGTCCTTATCAGGTGGGCAGCTGATGGGTTAAGCTTTTATGGCGAGGCAGTTTTACAAGAAACGAGATCGCGTATTATTAGTAGACGACGAGCTTACAGTCGCTTGGAGTATTGGGCGCTATTTGACCCGAGCGGGTTTTTCGATTTCCGCCTGTGGCTCTGTATCGGAAGCTCTCGAACTACTCAATTCAAAATCCTATGACGTGGTTATAACGGATATTCATATGCCCGGAACGAGCGGGCTGGTGCTGATCGATTGGATTCGTGATAATCGACCCAATATGCGAGTCGTAACCATAACGGGGTTCGGCTCGCCCGCTCTGCACAAGATCGCGATGGAAAAAGGCTCAATACTCTATTTGGATAAGCCCGTCGATGTCGAATATCTTGTAAATGTGTTAAGAAATGACGGCAACTGCAGTACCTTTTGGGGAAGCATCGGAGGAATTGATATTTTCGATTACATACAATTAATATTGATGACGAGACAAAAATTTATCGTAGAAATCGCCTCTAAAGAAGGCGTCTACGGAAAAGTATTTTTGAATCAGGGGGACGTGGAACACGCCGTCTGCGACGATATTACGGGAGAAGAGGCTTTTTATCGGATACTCGGTTTTAAAGGCGGACGTTTTACCACCATCCCCTGGTTGGAGCCCGTAGAGAAAACCATCCATCTATCCGGCGATTTTCTGATGATGGAAGCGGCTCGAAAGAAAGACGAGCGGGATATTAACACGCCTGCCGATGCAGGCCAATCGCGAGACGCGGACGCGTTCGAGGAGAAGAAATATGTCTAGGCGGATGCGTAGCTCGAGCTTTAAAACCGTATTTACGACGTCGGCATACGCGTCAAGATAGAGAAGACGGGGAGGGTTATGAAGGCCTTAACCATGGAAACATCGAATATAAACACACAAAAGCTTTCGGATGTGCTGAGCGACTTTATAGCCGAGACCGATTCAATCGTCGCTCTTCTGTTGAATAAGGACGGTACCGCCATCGCCTCCGCGGGCAGCGAAAACGCGATCGATACGACGGCGATGGCCGCCTTGATAGCCGGAATGTTTTCCGCGACGCGAGAGGTGGCGAAGATGGTTGGAGAGCATCAGTTTTCCATCCTTCTTCAGCAGGGAGAAAAAAGGCACATCCATATTTCGCTCGTTAATGAGCACGTTATGATGGCGGTGGTATTTGAGGGATTTCATCGAATCGGACGTATCAGATATGAGTCGAGAAAAGCATGTAAAACGATCGGGGCGGCTCTGGCGATTACCGACCAGACGAATAACAACCAAAAAGTTATCTCAATTCCCGAGTTCAAGGAGGTCGCTCTGAACCTTATAGATAGTATATTTACCAACAAATAGGGCCGAGAGATGCCGTTTATCAACTACGAAAATAGAGAGATCTCGTTTAAAATCGTATATTACGGGCCGGGCATGAGCGGCAAGACGAGTAATATCATTTTCGTGCATAAAACCATAGCTGAAGACAAAAGAGGAGAGTTGATATCCCTTAAGACGTCAGAAGAGAGGACGTTGTTTTTCGATTTCTTTCCTCTAGAGCTCGGTCATATCGCCACGTTTTCGGTACGCTTTAATATGTATACGCTGCCCGGGCAAATATATTATGAGGCCAGCCGTCGTTTGATTTTGGACGGCGCCGACGGCGTGGTTTTTGTAGCTGACTCGCAGCGTTCGCGATACGAAAGAAACATTCTTCATTATCAACTGTTAGAAAAGAATCTAATGCTGTATAAAATAAATCCAAAGGCGTTTCCCATAGTTCTGCAGTACAATAAGAGGGACTGCGATACGCCGATCGAGATAGGTACGATCGAAAAGCAATTAGGGCTCGAAGACGTACCCGTTTTCGAGGCGGTTGCAACCAGGGGCGACGGGGTACTCGAGACGATACGAGAATTATCACGAAGGGTTATCAGCCAATTTGAGGTATGAGAGTGAGGATATTTTTTACTTTGCTTAAATATATTTGACAGAGAGAGTATAACATGACGCTGCGCGGTTCATTGTCGGATCTAGGATCAGTACAACTCGTGCAATTCCCGTATAACGGAAGGAAAACGGGCGAGCTATTTATATCTAACCGCAACGCGGAAGCCCGTTTCTATTACCACGAGGGAAACCTCATTCACGCCGCGACTGGAAAGAAAACCGGAATAGATGTGTTGATCGATGTACTCGGCTGGACAGATGGAGAATTTGAATTTCGGACGGGCGTACGGCCTGAACGTCGGTCGATCGAACAAGATCTACACCAGGTTTTAATGATGGCTTTGGTAGCCAAAGACGAGAGAGAGCGGAGAAATAGCCAAATGCACGAAGAGAAATCACCGGAATTGATCAAAAAACGCATACAAAAGCTGCTAGACGAATTCGTAACATCCACGACGTACGTCCAATATAGCTATATTCAGGATTCCAACACGAATGTTATCGCTATATCCCGAGCGCTTCAATCACGCGATAACCTGAAAAGAATGCAGGATACGATATCTTCTTTTGTTCGATCGTACCCCGGTGAGCTCGGTCGAGCGTTTTTCGAGAGCGAAGAAGGCATGATTACAATTATGAGGCTAGTTGGGAAACGTTATCTTATTATGTTTACGAATCCGGAGGCAAGTCTTGGGATGATCACGGTGAAGGCGGGCAAGCTCGCCGCGTCTTTAGATGAAACACTGAGCCCAAAAGAGTGAACGCGAGATGGCCGACGAGAAAAAAAACGCGAATGACACGCCCCTTCCTCTATTTTTGATATCGTGTATTGCGGAGGGGATTATTGACGAAAAGACGGCGTATCGTATCGAGACGGTTCGCGAAGAAAGCATCGCGTCGACTTTCGGTATGCTTGAGGC
Organism: Deltaproteobacteria bacterium; assembly: GCA_016929805.1. Lineage (GTDB taxonomy): Bacteria > Myxococcota_A > Polyangia > Polyangiales > JAFGIB01 > JAFGIB01. The sequence goes on from JAFGIB010000456.1 coordinate 35,480, forward strand.
AATTCCTGACCCCAGCTTACGATTTAGTAGCTTTTATCCGTGTCGCGCCAACGCTATGGCGATTCAAATTGCAAAAAAAATTGCAGAAGAAAGAACCGCACCGGCAGAATACAATCCGATTTATTTCTACGGGGATACGGGCTTGGGGAAGACCCACCTTCTTTCGGCTATTGCTAACGAACTGGGCGATAGGGAAGTCTTGTTTCTAAACGCGGCGTATCTCGATAACGAATGTATCGAAGCGATTGCACCGCACGAAAATACATCATTCCGCAATTGGCTACGGTCATTTTACGCGTTGGTGATAGACGATATTCAGCAGTGTCCGAGGCAGAAGGAGATCGAAAACGCCGTTGCGTTCAGCATAGATGAGATGGCTTTTCTTAATCGGCCTGTGGTTGTCGGCTCGGATAGGCCCTTGGAGGAGTTGAGCGAATTAAGCGACTTTTTGCTTTCGCGATTATCACGGGGAGTAAAAGCAAAGCTCGAGATAGGGGATGAGGCGGAACGATTTGCAATCGTAAAAGGTATGGTGGGAGAAAATACGGTACCCAATACCGTCCTCCACTATATCGCGGCTCAGATCGACGACAGCGTGCGTCGATTAAAATCAACGGTGACCCAATTGATAGCTATACATAACGAATTGGCCCGCCCGATAACGGTGAATCTCGCACAAACCGTTATCTATGGTGAGCCGGACAGACAACATAGGACTATAGCGAGTTTACATCCCGGTATGTCGAGCGAGATCGATCTCGATTCATCGAAACCATCTCTTGAGTCGGACGTCGCCGAGCTGTTTAAAAAGATGCTCGTAGACGCGGAAACAGAAGAAGAGCAGGCGTTAGCGCTTCAGATAGCGATCAGTGAGAGAGTGCGACAACTGAAACGCGATAAAAACGCCGAGAAAGAGGCTTTAGAGAATTTAGAACACGCGCTGGAGATGCTTCGTGAGGGTAGCTTAGAAGAAGCGATTCATTACATAAATCGCGCGCGAGAAAAGAAAGACGAGCCCTTTATTTAGCATCGAAGATCGGGGATGAGGAGATAAAGAGAGGAGCACGATTATGACACAACTGAGCGTTTTACTTGAAGAGCTCGTCGAAATAAGCGGAATAAGAACAGCGCTCGTGGTAGGACGTGATGGGCTGGTCGTGGATAGCGCCACAAAAAAGTATCGGGATGATGATGATGCCGTCGGCGCGATAATATCTACGGGAATCTGCTCAATAGAGTCGACGGGAAAAGAACTGAACCTCGGTAAATCGACTCAAGGACTCCTAGAATATTCCGACGGCGTGGTGCTCATCAACGCGTTGGCCGAAGATTCCTTACTCGTGATTGTGGCTGATAAAAAAGTAAATCTCGGAAACATCCGGTATCAAGCTAGAAAGCGTATGACTTCGCTACAAAAAGCTATTTAGGGCTCGCGTAATAACAACTCCACTTTTAGCCGATCGCAGGCAAAACCTCTGCAGTCGTTCTCATAATGGCTTCTTTTAACCGATGTTCTAACGGCGTACGCGTGACGACGCCTAGAATAAAATGCTCTTCGTCGCTTTCAGCGACCTGGAAACCGTAAATATGTTGTTTGTCGTAATCGAGATTTACACAAAGAAGCCTATTTTCTTTGTCCGAAATACGGTTTAGCTGCTCAAGCGCATAACTCAGCTCGGCGCCCACGCCTTCAGAATGTTCATCGGGGAGAGCGCCACAATTCGATATAACAAACCCTTGAGAATCGACTACGAAAGTCGATTCCGCGTTGATCGCTTCGTGGCACCATCGCACAAAGGAGTCAATGCTACTAAAACCGCTCTCCGGCCTTTTAGGAATCGCTTGAAGCTTATCTTCCTCCGTCACCTGCGGCTCACTCGGCGGCTTTTCTTGAGTCGGTCGAAAGATAAAAGGAGGATATACCGGAGTCGCATTTTGCGGCTCTAAGGTGCTTTTTACCTTGGTCTTTTTACAGAGTTTGTGACTCAGATTGCTAGCGAGGTGAATGTCAAACGAGCTCTCTTTGCGGCCTTTCATCGGTTTCTCCTATACATCCGCCTAACAAGGCTATTCTATCTTCGATTTCCGTAGCCAGCGCTTCAAATCGTCGGGCTTCCGGTGGAATACGGCCGCCCAAAAATGCGATGGGCAAACCGGCTTCGCTCGCTGCGGAGAAGACCTGAGCGCGGGGGATTACCGTTTCAAAAACCGTCGCAAATCCGGACCACACCGTACTCATCACGTTAAATGACGCCTCCTCACCGAGTTGAACCATCGTCGCCAGTATTCCCAGCAGCTCTAGCGATTCGTTTTCGTTGGTCTTCACGTGGTCGATCACGCGCAACGTCTGACCGATAGACCGAAGGGCTAATGGCTCGGCTTGAAGAGGAAGAATGACGAAATCGGCTATTTTCAGCGCCGTTCTCGTTACCAATCCCAATCCTGAGGGCGTATCGAAAAAAATACAGTCGAAGTCGGCATCGACCGCTTCAATTATCTTAGCTATCGAATCCACGGATTGAAGAGCCATCTCATATTGGACAATATCCACAGGATCTAGCTTTCCGCGCGGTAAAATCGATAACGTCGAGAGCTTCGTTGCAATAATCGCTGTCTCCAAAGGTGCCCGGCCCATCAAGTAATCGGCCAAACCTACCCATTCGGTATCGCCCTTTGCCAACGAATGACCGATAGCTCCTTGCGGATCGAGATCAACCAATAAGACGGAACGCCCTCGCTCGGCGAATACGACTGCGAGATTAAGCGCGCTCGTCGTCTTTCCGGTACCGCCTTTTGTACTGATTATGGCAATTTTATTCTTCACGATATCTCCCCTTTCATACGACGATTAATCGGAGAAGCAGATGTCCTTCCGGCAGAGGAAAAGGAGATGGAGACGAAAGCTCCGCGGTCCCTTTTGGTCTCTATAAGGAATGTGTCTACATATAGAGCGCCTTGATCAGCGATCGACTCCAATAGCTCAACCTTTCCAATGACCACCGCGAGTCCATATCATAACAACCATCGCTTGTAAATCCTGCTACAACTCGCCGCATCGATTCGAACGGCGAGCCGATTTCATTGTACTACCTCCTATTCTTAGATGGGTTTTGTAGACAGCCTATTGCCCATCTATTGAATAGACTAGCTTATTTCTTTAAGCGAGCCGAGTAACGACTGGAAATGTTTTTTTACACACATCCGAACCATGCCGAGTTTCACTTGTTTGGGTACGCCTATAGCGATCGCCATATTGGTTTCCCTATTAGGCGATATTACGAAGAACGCGGATTTGGTCGTCTCCAGAATAAATTCTTTGAATCCCCCCACTAAAGTTCGCACCGTATCATTACGCGCGTGCTTCTGAGCATGAACGATCAAGTCGAGCATGTTTCCAAATGCAATTCCGATCGACTCACCGTCGATATGGTGTTGATCAGATACATTGCCGATCGGCAATCCGGTTTCTAAGTCGAAACACGAGACAAAATAGCAATTGCCGATATCGCGATTGATTTCTTGTAAAACGTTTATCAATGACATGGTAACAACTCCCCGTAATATCAGCCGATCAAGGGCTTTAGTTTAGTCAAGTACTTATTCGACATGACTCGCAGCATGCCGAGGTTGCCTGTTGCGTTCACACCCGCCATCAACGCGACCTGTAGCTGGGCATCTACGACGATGAAGAACGACGCGCCCTCAACCTCGAGTATCATAGAATGCAAACCGCCGCAGATTTCCTCGGGCAATATTTTGAGAAAGTTGTTTATTCGGTCCCAGATATTGGCATGGATGGCTGACATCGCATCGATATTGGTATCGGGAACATCGGAGTCTACAGCAAGCATCAACCCATCACCGATACTAAAGACAGCCGTGGCGACCGCCCCGGGTAATTGCCGCTTAAACTCGGTGATCAAAGCCTGAATTGGATTGGCCACTTACTCATCCCTCCTTTCCACGAAACGAAAAAAAACACTTTGACGAAGATAGACGAAGTATCTCGTTATCTTCGACCGCTTGCTCAGCAATACAGTTTGCAAGAGTCATTACAGCATAATCGAACGCAGATAGCAATGACGTTAGAATCGAGAACGGCCGCATCACCATCCATTGTAGGGAGCGGTCGATAAATGTTTATTCGCTCATGTAGATACCACTTATCCCGATTGAAACCGACAGTATAACAGCTTGAAATACAAGGTTCGCCAGGCGGCGACATCGCTGCGACATCAGACTTGAGCCCGTCTCATAAATACCTCCATTTGCATTTGAGGCGGGACGAGCCCATCTGCGGCGTCGCTCCTTTGCGAAATAGTGCTGTTATTCCATCGTCGTCGCTTATCTCGTTTTAGAACTCTTCGCAAAATAAACGATACGAGACCGGGCGCGTCGGCGGGATGCGGTCGCGAGCGCGCCCGGAGCAAAACCGCGGCAATAGCAGCGCTATTTCGAAGATTTTTCCGAGGACGAAAGCCGCTAACGCACCCGCCCACGCGCTCGCAACAGGGACGTCTATTTTGCGGAGAGTCCTTAGACGGTTGCGCTCCGAAATACTCGGTCGGGCCTCGTTAAACACGCTACAAGACCGGACGGAAAGGCAAATGCGCTATAACTCGAGAGAGACGGGTGCTTTGGGGCTACCCAATTTAGACGACATCGGACGTGTCAGTCGTAGTACTCGTAGCCGAGATGGGTGATCAGATCTTCACCCACGAGCCATCGAAGGGTATTCTTCAATTTCATGGACTGAATAAATAGATCGTTTTCGGGATAGAGACCGGGAGCCGTCGTCGGACTCTTGAAGTAAAACGAGAGCCATTCCTGGACCCCGCTGAATCCGGCGCGTTGCGCTAAGTCCATAAAGAGAACGAGATCCAATACGATAGGTGCGGCTAAAATCGAATCCCGGCATAAAAAGTTGACCTTAATTTGCATTGGGTAGCCAAGCCAACCAAAGATATCGATGTTATCCCAGCCTTCCTTTTGATCTCCACGGGGCGGGTAGTATTCGATTCTAACCTTATGGTACATCTCTCCGTAGAGATTGCGATTGAGCTCGGGCTGTAGAATCGTTTCGAGCACTCCGAGCTTCGAGACTTCTTTGGCTTTAAAGCTTTCGGGGTCGTCGAGCACTTCTCCGTCGCGATTGCCTAGAATGTTACTGGAAAACCATCCGTTGATACCAATCATTCGCGCTTTTATTCCAGGCGCTAGGATCGTCTTCATCAAGGTTTGGCCGGTCTTAAAATCCTTGCCGGAAAGCGGGACGCGGTGTTTTTTCGCGAGCTCCAGAAGAGCGGGTATTTCCGCGGTCAGATTCGGCGCGCCGTTGGCGTATGGGACGCCTTCTTTGATCAGCGCATAAGCGTATACCATAGAAGGGCTGATCGCAGGATGGCTGCTTGAAAGGCCAGATTCGAATTTGCTTAGAGACGAATGCACTTCCGAGGGCGCTTGATGAATCTCGGTTGACCCGCACCAAACGGCGACGCATCGATCAACAGCGTTTTCGCGGATGAAATCGCGGATGTCTTGGCGCACGGCTTCGGCCAGCTCCATTTTATTCTTACTTTGTTTGACATTTTCGCCTCGCAACCGCTTGACGTACTCGGGGAAGAAGACCGCGGACATCGGTTTGATCGCCTCAAGCTCGGGCTTGATGGCATCGAGGTGATTTTTTGTGAGAACATCAGCGTTGCACGCGGCGTCGTACGCGTTGTCGCGGAAAAGATCCCATCCGCCGAACGCCAGGTCTTCTAGATTCGCAAGTTCGATGAAATCACGTATCAAGGGCGCCCGGTTTTCCGTTCGTTTCCCCAGGCGTATATGGCCGAGTTGGGTCAACGAGCCAATCGGAAGCGCAACTCCCTTTTTCGCGAGTAGGCAACCAGCGATGAAAGTTGTTCCGACCGCTCCCATTCCGGGTAATAAAACGCCTAGTTTACCAGTAGCGGATCGAATCTCTTTTGGTTTTTTCATTGCACGAAATCTCGAAATAGTGGTTGACGGTAAGCGGAGAAAACTATCGGGAAGCGCTGTATTCGAACCATCAGCTCCGAAGCCTCCGTAGGTAGCACCCTATCGCATCAAATGGTCGATCCCGTTGTGTACATAATTTACACTCCGTATCTTTCCTGAAAGTGCGAATGGCCCTGTTGATCAGTTAGCAAAGTCGCTACGCAAGCTCTATGCCGCCAGCCGAAAGGCTGTTCGTATGTAAGCGTTCAGGGGTCATACAAGTCGGCGGCCAATTCGCCTGTAAAACCGAGCGCGCCCGAAGGGCCGGCGAGTATGGTACTTGCTGTACCTGACGAGCCGGTGCGAGGACGAAAGCCGGTTTTACGGGATGAATTGGCCGCCGTCGTAGCCAAACAGTAGTACCCCCCTGAACGGTTACCTTCGTATTGGCTTAGATATTGCATTTTGCGCGAAAGCGTGGTTGCTTTCGAAGCAAATCAGATAAAGAAAGGGTCTGGCAGGCGAAAAAACAAACTGATACCGAATGCTATCCGTGCTGTACATTCACACTGTGGTGGCATTGCAACACTCACTGTATGAAAAGGGCCACAACTTAGGTAATAGAGATGAATCGAGCGATTATATTGGCTGCAGGACGTGGAGAAAGGCTTGTCAATGGTTATAGCTTTCCGAAACCTCTAAAGGAGGTGAACGGACTTCCACTGATCGTTCGCGTACTTCGAAATCTCGAGTTTTCCGCGGTGCGAGAGGTTGCTATCGTCGTTGGATACCTTGGCGACGTATTGATTTCCGGCATAAAACGCTTTTCGTTCGATTTGGAGATCACCTTTTTTCATAACGACGAGTGGCATAAACCCAATGGGACCTCTCTATTAAAAGCGAAATCGTTCGTCAGCGGACCAACCTATTTAATGATGAGCGACCACGTTTGGTCGACTAGTCTAATCGAGCCGATTCGGCGCTATCCGTTGGCTCACGATGAAGCGGTTCTTGGCGTTGATTTCAATATCACGCGCTGTTTTGATTTGGAAGACGCTACCAAGGTTGAGATCGATGGCGATCGGGTAGTTAGAATAGGCAAACAGCTAGAAACTTATCAAGCGCTTGATACGGGAGTATTTAAGATAACGCCGGCGGTGATTGAGGCGCTGGAGCGGGTGGAAGGACCGAAGGGCTGTTCGCTTTCAGACGGTATGGCAGCGCTCGCGGCAACCGGTCGTATGCGAATCGTTGACGTAAAAGACGCGATGTGGATCGACGTGGATACGCCGGACGCTCATGCCTACGCGGAGATGCTTTTAGCGAATTACGGCCAAGAACTGAGACCGATGCCTCAAGTTCAGCCTTCCGTCATCGAATCGCCGGCTCTAAACTAATAGGCGTTTACATATCGGTAAGCGCGCCAACCCGCTCGCGCGTGAAACCGTGCTCTCCGGACCAAAAGCTCAGAAGCGTTCGACACCGGGTTTCGGTATCATCGCGTGCGTCGAATAGCCTGGAGTATATTGCGGCCGCCGCCTCCGGCCGCTCCGACTAGCGCCTTGCTGATTCTATCGCCATAGCGGATAAACCAGCCTTTTTCTTTGGAGCTTGGTCGGTATATCTCGATTCCCCGCTGTTGCATGTTTGTTAGCAGATTGGCGTTGAGGGCTCGCACGGCAATGCGCTCGTCCTTCACGAGCTGATTCGGAATCCTTGCCAGAGACACTTTGAGCCTTTCCGGAAGGCCGTCGAACCATTTCTTGGAATAGACCACTATTCCGGGCTGATACGAATGCTCGCTTAGCGTTAGGTGTTTTACCGAACGATACCACGAGCTCGCGGCGGCTTCGACAGGCGTACTTTCGAAACCGTCTAGGGTACCGCGCCTAAGGTTTTCTCTTACTTCTGTTACGTTCATCTCTACCGCGGCTATCTCTAAAATGCGAAAGAGTTCCTGTTGCGCCTTATCCGCATGCCTGACGGGCAACCGTAGAGTTTTCAGATCTCCAGGTCTTCGAATCGGCCCTTGCTTGGTGAACCACGAACGAAAGCCGTACTCCGTCAACATGCTCAGAACGAACCCGCGGTCGGGCAGAAGGGACGCGAGTTGTTTACTTACCGGACCTTCAAGAGCGCGCGCGGCGTGCGCTTCGCCACTAAATAAATATGGCGCTTGCAAGACGCAGACCTCGGGAACCTTCTCGCAAAAGCAATCTGCCGTTCCGGCGAATACCTGAATCGTTCCGTTCAGGGTTCGTTCGACGAGCTTTTTGTCATCGCCGAGAGATCCACCCGTAAAAATCTTCACCCGGACCCATCCCTGGGTTTCTTTGGTGATAAAGCTCTTTAGGTCCAAGAGCTGTTTTTCTATAGGTGTCCCTTCAGGTGCGGTGGTCGCGATCTTGATTACAATATGATCCGCATTGACGCGATCGTGCGTCGAGAGTTGACCGATTAGGGCGCTGATTGCGGTAATAATAACTGCGGCTTTACGCGTCATCGCTCTCTCATTCGAAAAGGTCGCTGGCTTGTTGAAAAAGTCTTTCAGCTTTTTGTTGGTATACCCGGTTTTCCGGCGCGGTGGACGGGTCATCATCCGGATTGGCTTCAAGTACCAATCTCAGCTGTGTTTCAAATGTTTGGCGATCTTGAGCCATGACCGCGTAGTCACGCGCGAAGGTATATCTGTTCGCCAGAAAGCGGGGAGCGATTTCCACCGCACGTTCGAAATGCAGCTTGGATTTCGCTAAGTTCTTATCGGCCGGCGAGAGCGGACGGGCGTAAAACGTGCCGAAATATCGATGCGGTCCGGCAAAATAATAGTGTTCGTCTCGATTCAAGCAGAGTGTCATTGACGCGGTTACGGCATGCTTATGGACGATTCTTTCCGCGTAACCGAGCATTCGCGCCCATTCGTCCATCATGGTTGAGCGCCAAAAAATCGACGGTACCGCGTTTGTCTCGACAAGCAGATCCACGTTGTGCTCGTTCTCCACTCCTTCTATCTGTTCGATCAAGCTCGGCGACAAGAGCAAGAGAGCGTGTTCGGCTGCTTCTATACCCTGTTTAAGCATTTCGAATCGCGCGTTTCGTCGTTCATCTTCGCCATCCGCGTCTTCCGACGAATCACATTCGCCGGTGCCGACTTCGAGAGGGGCAGATTCATTCGATCGCGGCTCGACCTCGCTTATGCTCGTTTTACGAACTCCGGCGTTCATCTGGTCGCCGTTGGCCGGGATCGGCGGGCTGATACAGAGCAGTTCAAGCCAAAAGGCGTGGGCTCTGGAAAGTCGATTCCAGGTATCGACATCGTTCGCATCGAGCGCTACGGCCCGGCGCCAATAAGCTATCGCTTCTTCCAACTGAAGGCGTTCGGTCCGTCGCGTCCATGCGCTCGCCGCTCGCGCCAGCAGCAGTTCTCTCTCCGACGGATGCCCGGTGGTCTTTTGCCGCACAAAGCTGGGACTTACGGCTTTCGCGTGAGGGCTCGAGTGAGCGCTTCCGCAGCTACAAATAGCAAGAGTAAAAAAGATGATCAGCAGCCCCCGATACCGCACGAAAAAATCTCCTCTTACGTTCTACGAGAGGTTTGCCTTAGGACTCGCGTCAAAATAAATGTTGCGTTCGGCGCCCGGATTTAGTTCAGATTTGCCTCGAACCGATTTTGCGAAACCGGAGCAATAGCATCGCTATTTCGAGGAATTCGCGGAATCGGTTGGAAGCGAATACGGCCTGAAGATGGGATGCTAAATGCAACATTTATTTTGATCCGAGTCCTTAAATAAGAAAAGTAACTACAAGCTCGGACGGTGTAAAAAAAACTGTTTATCTTTTCTAGCTATCGTAGCAGTGGTAAAGAGATGTGGAATTGCCGCGAATACGACCTCGAGCGCATTTGAGCCCGTCTCGCGGACGAGACGCTGCTTCATCCAAGTCGGGTAATTCGAGAAACGCAAGCGAGGTTTTTGCGAAGGATCGCATCGCGTCGAAACCTCGTTAGACGATTTCTAAAGGGTCCTTGGATCGACTTTAAGAAGCCAATCGAGAGATCTAAAATGGGGTATCTACACGGGATGGGAACGCGGGGCGGTAAGCGATCGGCTAGCGGCGAAGGCCGCCCGACTTCGACCGCATCTCACGCCCTATAGGCGTTTGGTAGCGCGGTCGCGATAAATACTGTAATGGTTAGATCAATTGAATACCTGTACAGTGCTTGCCGACATCGCGTACCTGTGGTATTGAGCCTTCATAAATCGGGTCTGAGCCTGGTGGGCCTCCCGTTGGGTCCGCCTTTTTTTTTGTCTTTTTCCTTAGTAAAGAGCTTTTGATAGTTCCCAATAAAGTAAGAAATGTTGAACGATTCCGAAAGGTTACGGCTTTTATCGGAAATTATCTCAGCGGTCTGCCGTGCGCACGGCTTGGAGTTGGTCGACGCTCGTTTTTACAGTCAAAGAGGAATAATACTAAAGGTGATCATAGAACGTTTTCGATATGGAGAAGAGAGTTGGTCGTCGGGTGTATCGCTAGCGGACTGTCAAGCCGTCAGCCAGGACCTTTCAACGGCGTTGGACGTGCACGCGGAGTTGGCGCCGCCGGGAGAGTTCCACTTGGAAGTGAGCTCTCCTGGAATCGAGCGCCCTCTGTTCAAGCTAAAGGACTACGAGCGGTTTCAAGGCAGAGAGGTAAGAATACAGACGCTTGAGCTGATTCGAAACCGCAGGCGGTTTCAAGGAAGGCTGCTCGCGGTCGCGGGCGATGATATTCGAATTGAACAGGATGGTATTGAAGTAACAATTCCGTACACAAAGATCAAAAAGGCCAATCTCGTATACCGTTTCTAGTATGTATATCGGGGGATGTGAGAAAGGCCGTTTATGAGGTAGACCGATGCAAGAGGTCACGCTTTCCCTTCAAAACATTGTCGAGCAGGTAGGTCGCGAGAAGGGGATCGATCCAAAGATCCTGATCGAAACCATGGAACAAGCGATTCTCACGGCGGCGAAGCGAACTTTCGGAGCAAACCGAGAGCTCGAGGCGCGTTTTAACGAGGAGGTCGGTCAAGTCGACTTGTTTCAATACATGATGGTGGTTGAGACCGTTAGCGACCCCGAGCGTGAAATCTCGTTAAAGGACGCCGTGAAGCTAGGTCTGGAAGCCGAGTTGGGAGAAGAGTTGGGATTCCAGATTTTTTATCTTAAAGAAGATGTAGATAAAGCCAATCAACAAGATAAGGAGTTCGGCGACCTTTTACGACTTCGTCAAGCTCGAAAAGGGTTCGGGCGCATCGCCGCGCAAACGGCGAAACAGGTGATTATACAACGCGTTCGAGACGCGGAGCGCGAGCTGATTTTCCATAAATATAGGGATCGTAGGGGCGAAATTATCACGGGAATCGTCCGGCGTTTCGAACGCGGGTCCAACTTGATTGTCGACCTCGGTCGCACCGAGGCGATATTGCCGCAAAAACAGCAAACCCCGAGGGAGACATATCGACCGGGAGATCGAATCGTCGCGTTTTTGCTAGATATCGACCGCGAAGCGCGCGGCCCTCAAATCATTCTTTCCCGCACCGATGTTGGCTTGTTGGTCAAGCTGTTCGAAATGGAAGTTCCGGAGATCTATGAGGGAATCGTGCGCATCGTCGCGGCGGCGCGCGAACCCGGCGCGCGCTCGAAGATCGCGGTTAGCAGCCGCGATTCCGACGTTGACCCGGTTGGAGCCTGTGTCGGAATGAAGGGCTCGCGGGTGCAGGCCGTGGTTCAGGAGCTGCGCGGCGAAAAAATCGACATCGTCCCCTGGGATAGGGATCCGGCTCGCTTTGTCTGCAATGCCATTGCTCCGGCGGACGTGACGCGCGTTATCATTGACGAAGGCAACGGCTCAATGGAACTGGTGGTGCCGGACGATAAGCTGTCCCTCGCCATTGGGCGCCGCGGCCAAAACGTTCGCTTGGCTTCTCAGCTAACCGGTTGGAAACTCGATGTTATTGGTGAGACCAAGTTTAAGACTATGGAGCAAGAGGCGATCGCCGGTTTGGCGTCTATTGAAAACGTTGGCGATCGCGAAGCGATAGCCCTTTATAAGCAAGGGTTCCGCACCCTGGACGAAGTTGCCGAGGCCTCGGAACAAGAGCTGGTCAGCATTGACGGGCTTGGAGGAACCGAGCGGGTAACCTCGCTTAAGGCGCGTGCCGAGGAAGCGATGGAGAGGCTTCGCATACGGCGAATCGAACAAGCGATATCGAATCCGATTGTATTGACGGACAGGGATATTCTGCTTTTTATTCGCGGAATAACTCCGCGCATTGTCGAACTTTTGTCGAGCGCGGGATACCGAAGCGTACAGGAGTTATATCAGGAGGAGGACATCGACCGGCTCGCTATAAAGACCGGTTTGGGAATGAAGAGAGCCAAGCTTATTCGAGAGGGCATTGTAGAATACATGGAAAACGAAGCGGAACGAGTAGAGGCGGGACAGCGAGTGGCTAGAGAACGAGCAGCAGAAGCGCGTAGGAACTACGAACGAGACGGAAGCGAATCGTCGTTCGAGGCTTTATCAACCGAAGCGGCTAAGCCAAACCGAGAGGTTGCTTTGTCGGATAACCCCGAGGCATCGGCGTCGGAGCCCGGCGACGATGAACAGACCGTTTAAGGAGAGCTATAACCGAGATGGATCGAACGGTTCGAAACGCCGAAATACGTACGTGCGCGGGGTGTCGACAAAAAGAGGGTCGCGACGCACTGCTACGTTTGGTCGTCTCAGGAGATCCGCCTCGCGTTGTACCGGATGTTCGAGGATGCGCGCCGGGAAGAGGCGTTTCGGTTCATCCGAGGCGTCGTTGCGTGCAGCAGATGCTACGCGGGAATCGCGTTCAACGAGCGTTTAGGCGAGGAGTGATATCACCGTCGGTTGATAATATTGTTACGGAGGCGCTCAACCAGTATTGCCGACGGATCGAGCAGTTACTTTTAGCTGCCCGGCGCAATCGCCGAATCGCGGTAGCAAGAGACGCGGTCGATAAAGCGATCGGCGGACATTCCGTTGAGCTCATAATTGAAGCGGTCGACGCAAGCGAGCGACATCAACCGAGTTCAAACGCGATAGCACGCCGCGGAATACGGAGTGTTGTTTTTGGTTCAGAAGAGAGTTACGGAAGGCTTTTCGGCCGAGGAGCTGTAGGAGTGTTGGCGATTCTCGACCGGGGCATAGCCGAATCGATCGTGGACGCGATCGAAAGGTGTGCAAAGCTTGCGGAGGATTCATGAACAAGATCCGCGTATATGAAGTGGCGAGAGAACTAGGTCTCGAGAATCGCGAGCTTCTCTCGAGAATCGCGTCGTTGGGAATTCAGGTTCGAAATCACATGAGTTCGCTTGAGCCCGGCGACTTGGATCGAGTGAAGCGAGCTTTGGAAAAGGAAAAACAGCAGAACATCGTCGAGGAGCGTATTCGACCCACGGTGGTTCGCAGACGGATTGTCGGACGAGCTAAGCCGGTTAAGGAACCGGAGGTTCCGATAACCGTTTCAGAACAACGACTTTCTATCGTTCAACCGAAACCGACCGAAGAAGCGGTAAAGCCCGCGGTAAAGGCTCCAAAGACTTCACAAACGGCTGCAAAGACGAAGGCCGCGAAAGAAGCGGAAGCGGCTGTTAAACCGAAGCAAATCGCTAAGGCAGGAGAACGCAGACCCGCTAAGACCGCAGTCGCGGAACCTCAGCCGGTCGCGTTGGCGCCAATAGCTTCGGCGGATACCCAGCCGATAGAAGAGGAGAGGGAGGTAGAAGGGCGCGTCGAGAAACCAAAGAGGCAACCGATGGAGCAACCTCCGGTTCTTATCGCCTTGGAAGCGGAATCCGCCTTCGTATCGAAGGATATTCCGACGCAGCCGCCGTCCTATGAGGAGCGACTGGGGGCAAAAGCGCTTCCGCCCGGAGTCGTGGCGCGCGGCAAGCAAGTCGGTCTAAAAGCAGCTCCTCTAACGGCTGAAGAGCGTTCTCGGATCGTTTCAGAGCACGCTGAACAAAGACGCGCGGTCGAATCTCCCGTTACCGCGCCGCCGCGGCGTCGCGAGTTGGCGCGCGCTGCTATCGGACCGACTGGAAGACAGCAACAAAAGGTTAGGCCGGGACGGCCGGGACGCGCGAAAAAACCAGCTCCCGGAAAAAAGGCGCTCAAGACCGAATTGACCACGCCGAGCGCTCAGAAGCGCGTGATTCGCATTGAAGATCAAATCGGTTTGCAGACGTTGGCCCAACGCATGTCGCTTAAAGCGACCGAAGTGTTGATGAAGTTGATGCAACTCGGAATGACCGGCGTGATGATAAACAGCACGATTGACGCGGATACGGCTAAAATCGTCGCGAGCGAGTTTGGTTTTGAAGTAGAAAATGTCGCGGTGAGCTACGACGAATTTATCAGTGAAGCACGCGGAAAGTACGAAGACGACAAGGAAGCGCGAGTCGCGCGTCCGCCGATCATAACGGTGATGGGTCACGTGGATCACGGCAAGACATCCCTGCTCGATAAGATCCGCAAGACCAATGTCGCCGCCAAGGAGTCTGGAGGCATCACGCAGCATTTAGGCGCGTATCGCGTGGATACCAAGAAAGGTACGGTCGTCTTTCTCGACACGCCCGGGCACGCCGCATTCACCGCCATGCGTACTCGCGGCGCTCAAGCGACGGATGTCGTGATCTTGGTGGTCGCGGCGGACGACGGCGTTATGCCGCAGACAAAAGAAGCCATCAACCATGCGCGCGCGGCCAACGTACCGATAGTGGTCGCGATTAATAAGATCGACAAACCGGACGCGCGGCCGGATGTGGTGATGCGAGATCTCGCCAACCTCGGTTTACAGCCGGAAGAGTGGGGCGGCCAGACGATTTGCGTCAAGGTTTCGGCGGTAACCGGAGAAGGTATCGATACGCTGTTGGATAACATGGTTCTTCAAGCTGAGGTCCTCGAGCTAATGGCGAATCCGAACATCCCCGCTCAGGGGGTTGTTCTCGAATCGTACGTAGACAAGGGTCGCGGCCCGGTAGCGAACTTGTTGGTTCGAGACGGAATGCTCAAAACCGGCAGTTTCATCGTTGCCGGCGGTGCTTTTGGTAAGATTCGAGCGATGACCGATGACCGGGGCAAGCAGATTTCGAAGGCCGGCCCGGCGACGCCGGTAGAGGTGCTCGGATTGTCGGAAATTCCGGATGCCGGGGATACGTTCGACGTCGTGACTGACGCGAAAGTCGCTCAACAGGTCGCCGAAAGAAGGAAAGCGGCGGTAGGCAAATCCGCGGTCGGAACCACTTCAAGGATAGCCCTCGATCAATTGCTCAACAAGATGAGAGAGAGCGAGCTCAAAGAGCTCAATTTGGTTATCAAGTCGGACGTGCAAGGCTCTTCGGAAGCGTTGGCGAAAGCGTTATCCGATATCTCCTCGACGAAAGTAAAGGTCAATATTATTCACAGTGGGGTGGGAGGCATTACCGAAAGCGACATCATGCTGGCTTCCGCGTCCAACGCTATCGTTATCGGTTTTCGCGTCCGTCCCACCGGAGGCGCGATAAAGGTCTCGAAGTCCGAGCGTGTCGAGATCCGCACCTATAATGTCATCTACGAAGCGATCGATGACGTAGCGGTGGCTATGACCGGGCTACTGAAACCTGAGCTGATTGAGAAGGCTGTCGGCCGGGCTGAGGTACGCCAGGTATTCAACCTCGCCAAGGGCAAGATCGCGGGATGCTTCGTCGCGGATGGGAAAATCATACGATCAGGCAAAGTGCGTTTGGTGCGCGATTCGGTGCAGGTCTGGGAAGGTACGATTAAATCGTTGAAGCGAGTCAGGGAAGACGTTAGAGAGGTCGCCTCCGGTCTCGAATGCGGCGTTGGTCTCGAGAACTTCCACGATATCAAAGAAAACGACATAATAGAGTGTTTTGAGGTTGAAGAGATCGCGGTTAGTTTGTAGCCAAGGCAAAATCGAAGAGTCGAATTCATGATCGTCGGAGTATGCCGAATTGCGCTGATATTGCCGGGAAACGATTCTCTCAAGGGTAAACGGGCGGTGGTACGTCGAATCGTGGATCGAACGCGCAGCCGTTTCAATGTCGCGGCGGCCGAAATCGAAGATATGGATGTGAAACGTCGGGCGGTTATCGGTTTTGTGGTGGTTTCGAACGATAGCCGGCATGCGAACTCGATGTTGGATAATATCGCTTCATTTGTCTTGGATATAAGCGATGCCGTGATAGTCGATCAACAGATGAAAATCGTACGAATCGGCGACGAAATGCGAAACGGTTCCGCGTCCTGGTCCGTCAATCAAAAGAAATTTTACGAGTGATGTCTCTTGACGCCGCAAGACGATTAACTCGGGTGGGAGAACGGGTTAGGACCGAGTTGATGCAGCTATTGCTTCGCGGATCGGTACGCGATCCAGGAGTGGAAGGTGTTTTTATCTCGGATGTGAGAATGAGCAAGGACTTACGTTACGCGAGGATATACGTGCGCCTGACTGGATGTCAAACGAGCGACCATGAGCGGCTGAATACGATTAGAGCGTTGACGCGAGCATCGGGGTTTTTACGAAGAGAATTGGCTCCGCGTCTCAAGCTTAGAAATGTGCCCGAGCTGAAATTCGTTTGGGACGAGCAAGTCGATCGCGCGCTTCGCATCGATACTTTGCTAGAAGAAATCCGTCGCGAGAAAGAGCAATAATAGCCGTTAATAATGGGAAGGACCGATGGCGAAAAGAGCAACGTCGGCAAGACACGGATTCATATTGGTCGATAAGCCCCGTGGTCCGACCTCGCATGATATGGTGCTCATGGTGAGGCGCGTGCTCGCCGGCGGGTCGGTGGGTCACGCGGGAACCTTGGATCCGATGGCGACCGGCCTGCTTGTTTTAGCCGTTGGTCAAGCGACCAAGCTGCTTCAGTTTGTGACTCTAGAAGACAAGGAATATCAAGCGACGATAACCTTGGGCAGCGAGACGGACACTCTCGACGCGGAGGGTAAGGTGATCAAGCTGGCGCAGCCTCCCGAGGACTTATCGCGGGAACGAGTCGAAGAGCGGGCGCGGCGATTTATTGGTACGATTAGACAGCGTCCCCCAACTATCAGCGCGATCAAGCGAAACGGGATACCGCTATATCGGCGTGCGCTCAGGGGGGAACGCGTCGAGGCGCCGTTGAGAGAGGTCGTGGTTCACGATTTGCGTATTTTGGATGTCCGTGGGAGCGAGATCGATCTCCACGTGCGCTGCGGTAAGGGGTTTTACCTGCGCGCGTTCGCGCGAGATCTCGCTCTCGCGTTGGGCACGGTCGGTCACCTGAGCGCATTACGGAGGACGCGGATTGGGCCGTTTACCGTCGATCAAGCGCGGGTTATCGGCGAATTTAGAGCTGCTGAAACAGATGGCGCACTAAGAGCAGCGCTACGAGAGAAGCTTATCCCGCTTGTAGATGCGTGTCGCGGCATGAAGCTGCTGGTTTTATCTGAAGAAGCTTGTCAGCACGCGTTTCATGGAAGACCGGTTCAAATATCGCAGATATGCGACGGCTCGCTTTCGGAATCCGATCGAGGATTAGCGGCGCTTTTAAACCAGCAACAACAACTCGTGGCCGTTGCGCGAATCTTCGAAACAGAGCTTCGGGTGATTCGCGGCTTCAGGTATTGACTCCGCGCCCTGCTAGATCGCTCTCGGAGTGCAACAAGAAAAGCGAGAGGCGCTCGATTTGCACCGTTTTTCGCTGGCGAAAGCGGTTTACGCCGACGGAGTTTTTGCTAGGTTTACCTTAACGTTGAAAAAAACCGTCGGCGTAAAGCGCTTCGCTCGCGAAAAATTGCGCGAGCCCTAAGGGTGTGCTCACTTTTTTTGGACCTCACTTAGGGTGCACGAAGCTGCGGCCCCAAAAAAAGTTCCGTGCACCCTTATTTCATCGCTTTTTTCGCGTTTCCGCTCGACGTTTTTTGCAACGTTAAGGTTTAGGTTACCGTTTGCGCAAACCGTGCGAACTGACAAAACAGCGTTGGCTAATGAGATAAGCGGAGATATAGTTCATGAAAATGGCTACCCCCTCGATATTCTCTCTTTTAAATCCGCTTCGCTTCAATGCGTTGCATTACAATTCCATCACTCACGCGTGGATACATATCTTTGGAGACAACTTCCACTTCGGATATTTTTCCTCTCCGAACACATCCTTAGATGAGGCCACTGACGCGCTAATCGACAAGATGGCTGTTTTCGGAGAACTGTCGGAGAAGGCGAAGGTGCTCGATGTTGGTTGCGGTATTGGAGCTCCAGCGTTTTATCTGCATCGAAAGTTCGGCTGCGATGTGACCGGCATTTCCACCAGCGACATCGGTGTACACAACGCCGAGGAGGAAAGCAAGAAAAGGGGTTACCGGGACAGCGTTCGCTTTCGCGTAGCTAATGGGCTGGATAACGGCTTCGCGGACAATACCTTCGACGTCGTATGGGTTATGGAATCTTCCCACCTTATGAAGGACAAAAGAAAGCTTTTGGCCGAATGCCACAGGGTTCTAAAGCCGGGTGGTGTGATGCTGCTATGCGATATCATGTGGCGGCGGCCTTACACCATAGCGGACCGTTTTGGTTACTTGCTGCGGCTGAAGTCCGACTTTATCGTCGGCGCTTTTGACCACATTAGGTCATTCGGGTTGGTCCACATGGAGACCTTTGATACATATATAAACACGGCCCGGCAGATCGGATTCGACGATGTGAAACTGATTGACATCAGCGAGCAGGCCGTGCCCACGTTTGAACGATGGAAAGCAAACATCGCTGCGAACGAGGCGAGGATTTTGCAAACCTTGACAGCGCGCCAAATGAAAGGTTTCATGCAGGCCGCGGATTTTTCCAAAGACATCTTTGAAAGAAAAATCGGCGGTTACGGGATACTCAAGGCTTTAAAAAGATAAGCGAGCCCTTACCCGGTGAGGCGTTCCTGTTGCTTAAACGTATCGAGGATATTGGCGTAACAAAAAGGCAGATGCTCGCCGTTTCTAATATAATACATGCTAGGACACTTCTTATTCTCTTCAAGGTCTATATTGTAGATATTAGGCCAGTATCTGACGAAGATCATCAGATGGTTGGGCTCTCCCAGTTTAATCGGTAGTTGGAGCATTCTGATGAAGTTCTGCGTTACGCCGCGTACGCCTAAAGCCTTGATCAAGTTATAGACCACAAGCGCCTTTTTGAATTTCGATGACGATATGGCCTCCATGTTGATGCGGCTACCGAAGGTAGTGTATCTCCCGTCTTTTCTATCCTTGAAAACCGTAAAGGTAAAGCTACATACGCGGTTTTTCAACAAGGAGCTCAGTGCATTGGAGGGAACGATAAAATCCAGCTCATCCACAAAGGCGCTCCAGAAAGCTTGTTCTTTCAGGATATCCTCATAAGCTACGTTAAGCTGGTCGGCGAACAACCGAATCATGTCGGTCATACAATGCGATTCTACGTTTTCGAGATGGCGGCCCATTTGGGTCGCCGTCCGTACTCGTAGCTGTAAGATAAACGACCGGTTTGCAATACAATAATCGCAGACCTCGCGCAACTCTTTGTCGTTGACGCCCTTGGCCAACGTGATCGAAATAATGGTTCTAATACCCACCTTTTTTATCGTTTCCAGAGCCTTGAGCTTGGTATCGAGTAGAGGTTTGCCGTTTATTACTCGGTAAACCTCGTCATCGAATCCGTTGAAGCTAAAAATGATCTGTTCGAGCCCTGCTTCCTTGAGTTTGGACGTGTAATCGTAATCGGTGAGCTTAAGACCGTTGGTTAGCAGCACGGGCCGGTTTTGTTTGGCAAGCACGCGAATTATCTCTATCAGATCCTTACGCAGGGTCGGCTCGCGGCCCATTAAGACCACGTGCTTGTTCCGGCTTTCTCTCGCGATATGTTCAATTTCTTCAAAAGATAATTCTTCTTTATCAAGCTCGTTTTCGTAACAAAGCGGACAGTTGAGATTGCATTTCGAAGAGACGTACAACTGCAGATGACGGGTTCTAACCTGTTCCTTAACTTGGTACGCCGTCTGCATTTGGTAATACTTTAGGTCTTTTTCGATTAACCCCTTATATACCGTACCGCTCTCAGCTTTCTTTTCGAGATAGACCTTGCCGTCTTCGTAAATCACCTCAGCATCGATTTCGTTGAACGTTTCAGGCGAGATGCTGGTTGTTTTTCTTATAACATTACGTTCCATACTTCCTCTTTCCCTTGATTGCTCTGTTGACCATTCGACCGGTGTAACTAGTTATCAAGAAACAAGCTGTATCGACCTCCGCGCGTAGAACAGCAACGGGTCTTCTGTAGCGTGAAGGACTCGGAGTTGTCACGCGAATTAATAAAACCCTCGGGAGACGTTTCGTCGGCGAAAAATAAAGGTTTTGTCCATCTCGGAGGCAAAGGAAATATAACGTTAGATTACAATGTTGTTATAATACTCTCTAATTGCATGGCAATGGTTAAAAATCGAACCCGGTGCGAAAAATGCTCGATTTACGAAGATTTATAACAATGTCTGTACCCTAGATCAGACCCAAACGGACACACCGGGAAAAGCCGGTTGCGATTAGCTCAATCGATCGCCTTCGGATACAGCAAAGAAGTAAGACGGCCGCTGTGGGTCATTCCGTCGACGCTCGAGCTTTCGCCGGAAACGACACGAATAGAGATCTTGAAGAGCGTACCCCGGTAAAGGTAGGGACGAATCAGACTTTAATGCGGTATGCCTTTACTCGCCGGCGTTTTGCGTCTATCCTACACCGATAAGGATCACCTTGACCGGCTATTGAAGAGTCTAAAGAGCTAAGAAATTATATAGTTCATCTAAGTGATTAGAGTATCGATGTCCACCGTTGCTGAAAATATCGTTCGATTTCTTGAGGAACAATCCGTCGAATACTGCTTTGGAATACCGGGCGCGCAGCTTCTCCAGATATACGATGCACTGCTCGATTCGCGTCTACGGTCGGTTCTTACCACCAACGAGTCCTCGGCCGTTTTTATGGCGGACGGGTACGCTCGCGCCTCGGGAAAGGTCGGGCTTTGCTTAGCGATCGCCGGTCCCGGTTTGACCAACATGGCAACGGGATTGGGAGAGGCCTTATTGGACTCGTCGCCGGTCGTGGTGCTGGTGGCGGGCGTGCCTGAAGACGAGAAATTTTTTCATATTCACGAAGTCGATCAATTGACGGCGCTGGAACCTTTGGTCAAGGCCGTTTTTCGACCGGTTGACGTCACGGGGCTCGGACATACCCTGGGCGACGCATTTCGCTTAGCGTTGAGCGACGAGCCGGGACCGGTGGTAGTGGAAATCGCCACCGATTGGTTTCGCTCCAAGTCGGATTACGAGACTTATCATTTGAGGCCGCAAGAATCGCCGGCCGAGTCAAGAGAGATATCCCGTATCGCCGATCTGATGTTGAGCGCCGAGCAGTGCGGTCTGTACTTGGGTCGCGGCGCGCTTGGCGCCGCCTCTGAGCTTCGCTTGCTCGCAGAAAAGCTCTGTGCGCCCGTGGCCACGACCGTAGCGGGAAAGGGCGTGCTGCCCGAAGATCATCCGCTTTCGGTCGGGTACGGATTCGGTCCCGCCGGTTCTGAACTTGCGCAAGAAGCCTTTCGACGTTGCGATCTCGTACTTGCTATAGGCTGCAAGTTCAGCGAGTTGGCGACTTCTAAATGGGAAATGAGCCCTCCGGCGAAGCTCATTCACGTGGATAAAAGCCCATCTGTCTTAAACCTTAACTACCCGACATTAGTTTCTGTATGTATGGACTCACGAGATTTCGCCGACCGGTTATCGGTCCATTTCGCCGCGCTTTCGCCGAGCAAAAACGCCGAGTTGCTCGAGTTGATCTCCGCTCAAAAAGCCAAACGCATCGCCAAGCTGCCCGATAGCGACCCCTCCGCGAAGATTAAGCCGGCGCGTTTACTATACCGTTTGAGAAATATATTGGATCGAGAGTCGATGGTAGTCACGGATTGCGGTAACCACCAGCTATGGGCGGTATCGGATTTTCCGGTGCTTGAGCCGGGGACCTTTTTGACGCCTTCGGATTACCAAGCGATGGGTTTCGGTATTCCGGCGGCCATCGGCGCGGCGCTCGCGAGGCCGCGGCAACGCGTGGTCTGCTTATGCGGCGACGGTGGCTTCTTGATGAGTTGCATGGAATTGATGACCGCGGTGAGAGAAAAGCTGGATCTCAAAGTCGTGGTTTTTAACGACGGAGCTCTCGGCTTAATAAAGAACCTGCAGCAGAGAAGCCTTGGCAGAGAAAGCTCGGTTGATCTCCCGCCGCTCGACTATGAGAAATTCGCGCAATCCGTGGGCGTAGATTACCTTGAGATAGCCACGGAGCGCGATTTGGATAAGCGGGTTGGAGAAATGGTTAGCACAAAAGGTGTGACGCTGGTCAATGTAAAAGTTATCTACGAAGATTGGGCGCCGATGCTGTCGGGAATGAGTCTTGCCGCGTGGAATCGGCTGCCCTTGACAGAAAAGCTAAGCGCGGTGCGACAGCGCGCGATACGTATCTTAAAAAACCCCTCGGCTCTGGGTGCCACGTTACGCGAAGGACTCAAACGATAATTGACATTGACGTTGCAAAAAATCCGTCGGCGTAGAGCGCTTCGCTCGCGAAAAACAGCGCGAGCCCTTAGTAACCATTAAGAATCACGAAATCCGGCGGATGCGGCGCCGGTATTTTGATAAAGCCTATTGGACTGAATTTATGCGGCGCGCTTTTCACCGAGCATCGGGGCTGACAGACCAGGGTATGCAACCAGTTGTAACGCAGAACGATATCCTGTTTCGGATCGGTGCCGCGGACCTCTATGCGATTGGTCGATGCTCTGATCTCGCCCGCACCAGCCTGGAAAAGATTCGGCTTGATCTTCGTCCGATAAACGAAATGGGGACCGATGTTTTGATAAAAATCTAGAACTGCCAGCGCATGTATAAAGCGCCTATCAGGATAGTCTATTACAACCCATTTGATGGCGAAGGTTTCGAAATACTCCTGCAGAATTTGGGGGTTTGTCAAATCGATATCGTCACGCGGTCTAAAGATGTTCGAATACGTGTGGGCGAAATTACGAAAGGGAAATCCACCGATGATTTCCGCGTCGGTTGTCCAAGTGAGACGCTCTCCAGGTACGCCGAACTGAACCAAAAAGCGACCGATCCCGTCATCTTCGCGTTTTACCCAGTCGGAAAGACCGTGGTCAAACGGATTGTCGAGCGAGTGACGATAGGAATAATGAATAAAATAGCCGGAAGAGGAGATATCGACGGGAAATCCTTCCTCGGGAGTAGCGACTTTCGGTAGTTGTTCCGGGAAGAAATAGAGAATATCCGACGAGAGGTGTTGTATGCCGGGAATAAACAAAACAGCGACTGCGGCGTATAAGACCCGAGGCGGACGAAAGCGCGCGCGGTTATGCCAAGCGGCTTCGACCAGGGCGGCTGCCGGAATCAGGGTCATAAAAGCAGCGGCAAGAGCATTGCGATAGGGCTGAACTTGAGTGAGCACCTTGAGATAGGCGCCGAAATAAGCAATAGCCAATAGATAACCGATCGCGGTCGCGAACACGAGAAATCGTTTGTCACCCGAGCGCCTCCAGATGAACAACATCAAGACCGCCGCGCCCAGAAAGAGAAAGCGAAAACTCGTACGGTTTCCTATAGGTCCTGTAACCGATGTGTTCAGAACGAGTCCGAAGAAATCTCCGAATATGAAGGCTAAAGACGCCTTGCAGTAATATCCTGAATCGAGAATATATCGAAGAAAGTCTAAAGCGACGATCAGCCAATAAGAGTTAATAGCTAAAGTAACCAGGGGAATGGTCGCGATAGCCGCGTGCTCTTTCAGACTTAGCAGCCTGAAATACCGGAAATAAAGCACAGCCATCGGTAATACCAGAACCACAAAGCTCCAGACGTGTACCAAATGTGAAACGCCTACCATAACAGCGGCGCAAGCAACTTGCCAAAAACGTCGGTCTTGTAGATAGCGGTAGAAGAAGGCGAGGGACAGTAGCGTTAGGGAGCACGCCATGGCGTAAGAGACCATGCCGACGAACCAGAGCCAGTGCGCGAAAGAGTCGAAGAACCACAACGCTGAACCCATTGCCATCGCGACCAGCGCAGACCACTTTCTCAGACCGAAAAGACGAGCCGAGAAAAAGACCGCGGGCAATACCAAAAGGTGCGCGAGCAACAAGTACGTGTTATGCGCCGCTCCTTTAGAAAGGCCTAACTTCCATAGCGCCCAAGTCAAAAGCTCCCAGGCCTTATTGTTGGCGTCCTCATAAATTAACATGGGACAACCCGCGAGCAGTTTCGGGTCATACAGCCAGCTTTTTCCCCAACCTTCGAAGGCTTCAATAAAGTGCCAATTCTGTCCGATGTGGCCGTCGAAGTCTCCGATGTTTATCGGTTCGTCGCTAAAACTGATGGCCGGGTAGGAGAAAAAAGTAACCAGTCCCAGATGCGTCGCAATAACCGCAACCAGCGCTATATAAAAGGCAATCCGAGTCAAAGTAGAAGGGGAATCAGTACCGGTCACTTGAAGATTCTAGCTCGTTTCTAAAAAGCGTATGCTTTCGTTACCGCGGTCCGGCTGTTGGAATCGGAAGAGTATAGATCTAGCATTAATTTGCAACACGATAGTATATACTGCAATCGCGCGTGGAATTCTAGCTTTCGAGTTGGCCCGAAAGGCTATAGTCGCCTCTTCTCTACATACAGTCGCGTAGATGATCGATCAAATCTCGCCGAGCGGTCGTCCGACGGCATGACTGTTGGACGCTCCGGAATAGGTAAACGCCGCGAGTTACCGAAATCCTTTAGAGTAAAAAAAGCTACAAGCGAGCTTTGCGCAATTTCTTTTCGTTGCGCCAACATCGATGTCGTCGGGCATAACGGTTCGGCGGACGGCCTCGATTTGGATCACGAACAATGCGGTTGCGGCTTGCAATCCTTTATGGTTCGCGTATGTGTAGACTCTACACCTTATCGCTGGAAACCACATCATGCGCGCTAAATCTTGGAGCAGCAGCGAAATTGTCGATCAATCGGGTAAAGTTGCAGTTGTTACCGGGGCTAACAGCGGTCTGGGTTTTCGAGTCGCGCTCGTGCTCGCGGGCAAAGGCGCTCGCGTGGTGATGGCGTGTCGAAACCGGGACAACGGCGAACGGGCGGCTATTAAGATCCGCAGAGAGTACCCCAAAGCGGTTGTGGAATATATGCCGCTTGACCTAGCGGACCTGAGCTCGGTACGAGCGTTCGGGCAGGCTTTCAACCGGCAATACGACAAGCTCGATATTTTGATTAACAACGCCGGTGTGATGGCCCTGCCGTATAGCCTAACCAAAGATGGATTCGAAATGCAATTCGGGACCAACCACTTGGGTCATTTTGCTTTGACCGGGCTTCTTTTGGAGCGTTTGATCGCCGGCGGAGCCGCCCGCGTGGTCACGGTATCGAGCAATGCCCATAAAATGGGAAAGATGCGTTTTCATGATTTACATTGGAGCAAGGGGTACCGACGTTGGTCCGCTTATGGGATGAGCAAGCTGGCGAACCTGCTGTTTTGTTATGAATTCGCGAGGAAGATCAGCGAGAAGAATCTAAGCATACTCTCTGTCGCCGCTCATCCGGGTTTGGCGGAGACTAATCTGTTTATATCCCCCCGCATGGAAAACCCAAGGCCTATCGCTTTTTTATACAAGCTAGCGAACAACTACTTGGCACAAGACGCGTCTATCGGGTCGTTACCTTTACTGTACGCGGCAACGGCCCCCGGGGTCGGCAACGGAGAATATTTCGGTCCCGCGTATTTACGCGGATGGAGGGGGCCTCCTAAGAAAGCAAACTCCAACCGGCGCTCTCTTCGTTTGAAAGATGCGGCTCAATTATGGCAGGTATCTGAAGAACTAACTGGAGTAAAATGGGCGCTTTAGGGGAGCCGCTTCGACGTTTTTTGGGCCGTTAAGGCTTATGGTTTTCCGCTTGCCGCACTTTTATTACGGCGTGCAATCGCCGTCGACGCATGTTTGGCCGTCCGCGCAATCCACGCATTCCTCTCCATCGGCTCCGCAGTAATCCGCGGTCGTTTCGACATGGCACAAGCCGTCATTATCGATACACCCCGCGCAGTCGGTGCAAAGGCCGTCGATGCAGGTCTCAGTGCTCTCGCATTTTACGCAGCCGTCGCCGTTGACCCCGCAGCGATCGTTGCTCGTAACGAGTTGGCACACGCCGCTATTATCGATACAGGTCGCGCAGTCGGTGCATACTCCTTCGATGCACGTCTCATTGTCCTCGCACACCAAGCAACCGTCGCCGTTGACGCCGCAGCGGCTTTTGCTCGTTCCGGGTTGGCACACGCCGCTATTATCGATACACCCCGCGCAGTCGGTGCAAAGGCCGCCGATGCAGGTCTCGTTGTTTTCGCAGTCCACGCAGGCTGCACCGTTTTTCCCACAGCGATTGTTGCTCGTGCCGAGCTGGCACACGCCTCGTCCGTCGACGCATCCTTGGCAAAGTACGCACTCGCCGTCGATGCAGGACTCGTCAGACTCGCATACGACGCAGCGCTCGCCGTTTTTGCCGCAGTTACTGCTTCTCGTCCCGGAATGACATTGATCGTTCGCGTCGACACATCCACAGACCTCGTCGTTAATACACTCGCCGTCGATGCAGGACTCGTCAGGCTCGCATACGTCGCAAGTCTCGCCTCCGCTCCCGCAGTTGGCGGTCGTATTGCCTGCTACGCACCGTCCGAGACCGTCGATACATCCATTGCACACGCCGCTATCAGCGGTCCCTCCGACACATCGGCCGGCCACGCACAATTGGCCCTGTTCACAGGTTACGCAAGAAGCGCCGCCGATGCCGCAGTTTTGAGTGCTGGTTCCGGAACGGCAGTTGCCTGTCAGATCGATACACCCGGTACACGCGCCGCCGCTGTCGCGTAGATTCCCGCCTCCATCGACGTTACCCGAATCAAAAGGAGGTCCGCTTCCGTCGATCAACCCCGAATCCTCGCCCATGCCGCCGGTAGTCACGATCGTTGCATCGGTGTTTGTTCCAGCAGCGCTCGTTCCGGCAGTAGCTCCTGCGTTATTCTCTTTTTCGACCGATCCGCCCGAGCCGCCGCCGCCGGCCTCATTCTCGGAGGCGGCGCTGTCGTCGTTGGTTTTTTTGTCGCCGCCGGTGCCGCAACCGCTTGCCAGCGCTCCAAGCAATAGAATCATTTCAAGTAGGGAGCAAACCCCCGTGAACCCCGTTTTGCTTGTCCTGCTCTTTTTCATTTCGTGATCTCCCACTCTATTTATAGAGTAAAAAAAATTAATAGGCATTCAAGCCGAAGTCGCTCTCGACGGCCGGTGCCCTGTTTGTCGCAATAATCTATCGGATGGAAGAGATCCAAAACGGATCATAAGTGGCCAACTATCGTATTTTTGGTCGAGAAACCTCTTTTTTTTTCCTGAAGAATCTGTAAAGCGTCGGTTCGGAGCCAAACGAGCAGAGCGAAATCTATGTGGTTTAGATCCAGCGCTCGAGAAACACCCGAATCCGTGCTCGAAAACGTCGCGCCTCCCGGTCGTTCATAAAGCCCGAGATGTATTAATTGGCCTTTTTCGGGGCTGGTACCTTATTAGAAGCGATTGACTCCGGACCGGAGGAAATTATCGTTTTGTTATGGATGACCAATAACGCCTTAATTTATTGCAATTCCGATACTTTCCATTTTCAGAGCTCTTCTGCGGTAAAAAAAGAGTTCCGCGCGCCCTTATTTCATTGCTTTTTTTGCGTTTTCGCTCGACCTCTATTGCAACGTTAAGGTCTATGTTGGAGATTTCTCGCTTTACTCGAAATGACATGTATGTCGCCATCTTCTAGAAGATGGAATCCGGTCAACCGGGTTCGATCACGACAACGCTGGTCGCGCCCGGGTCGACGCCGATCTCGGAACCGATGCGTTCGCCGCTGGTCGTATCGAAGATACTGACCTGTCCATTCCCTGGCAGCGTAAATACTCCCGTGAGAAGGTAGTTAAGATCAGCCGCGCCTTGCAGCGATTCTGGACCCAAATCGGTCACATAGACCCGACTGCCTTCTCGATTAAAGCAGACCCCGACCGGCCGACCGTTCACATCGATTGTCTTAGTAATCCGATTCGTGGCGGTATCTATCTCAACAAAGTTGCCGCTACCGTGATTGGTCACGTAAAGCGAAGAACCGTCCGGCGTCACAGCTCCGATAATGCCTCGGCTGCCGGAGCCGGTATCGATGGTCGCTTCCACCGTCCAACTTTCGGTATCTACCACCGATATGTCGTCCGAAAGAAAATTGAGAGTGTAGACCTTTGAGCCGTCCGGCGTTATTGTGATCCAGGCTGGAGAGGTGCCGACCGTCAAGGGCTCGCGTACCGTCTCGCCGGTGGTCGAGGAGTTGGCCTGGAGCGTGCCCGGCCCGTCAGAGGATAGGTGAAGCATCGCGATATACAGAATTTCTCCATCGGGGCTTACGATAATGGAGGCGGGCAGCTCTGACATCTCCAGGTGATTATCTATGGTATCGGTGTCGGTGCGGATGACCGAGACTTCCGGCGGCGTGGATGCGCAGCCTACGTATACGTGCTCGCCGTCAGGCGCCATGGCGATAACATAAGGCCTTCCGGGCATGGTGATTTGGCTGGCCGCCGACGCTTCCACGTCAATCGAGGAGACGGTGAAGTCCTCCCAGTTGGCGGAGTACAGCTTCTTTTGGTCCGGTGTCGAAAGCAGAATCGCCGGTCCTTTTCCGATCGCTATACTATCGATGATGGTCTGGCTTCGTTCGTCGATCACTATGACTTTGTGTGTCGCTGCCATGGTCGCGTAGATCCGCGCTCCCCGATTCTGCTCGGCGGTCGAGGCGTCGATGCCACCGTCTTTGTCGCTATTCTTCTCCTGTTCGGTGGAGGAGCTGCAGTCGGCCGTGATGAAAACCGTGACGACAGCCGCGAGCGTAACGAGGTGAAAACGGTGGTGAAGAGAGCAATCGCGTGTTCGGTGCATGGTATTGCCTTTCGAGATTATCCGAATTATTACGGGAAACAGGGCCATTTGCATCCATCAGTGCACAGGGATTCACCCGCAATTGACGCGGCCGGCTACTAAAAACGGCAGTAGGGCCGTGACCAAAAAGCACCGCCCGCGACAAACGCACCGATAATACTTCAGGAAGGCTCGAAATATGTGGTTAATAGCCAGACCATTTTTTTGTAGTGTAGTTCTAGGGTTGGTTGGTTTCGCCATCTCCTGCAACGGTGAGGAGAATGGAGCGTCCGGTGGCACAAGCGGATCGCCCGAGTGGGGTACTTCGGGCATCTCTACTTCAGGCGGCACCGGCGGACCTGTTTCGGGCATTTCCGGCGTATCGGGCTATTCAGGCGGCGGCGGCGGCTTCGGAGCTGATTCCGATTCCGGCCTCGCGCCCGGTGATGACGCCGGTAGCGCCGGTAGCGATTCCGCGAGCGAGCAATCGGGTGGCTCGACGGCGAGCGGCGGAAGCTCGGGTCAGATCGACGGTGACCTGCCGCAGGTCGAGCAAGGGGAGTGGAAAAACGTCGCGATTATCGGTGGCGGGTTTATTCCTGGTATCGTTTTTAATAGCGGCAAGGCCGGATTGGTCTATGCGCGGACCGATATCGGAGGCGCCTATCGATTTGATCCTCCTAGCCAAAGCTGGGTTCCGCTTCTCGATTGGGTCGGCTTTGAAGAGTGGAACCTCAGCGGTGTGGAAAGCATCGCCGCGGACCCGGTTGAGCCGAATCGAGTGTACATAGCGGCCGGTACCTACACCAACGAATGGACCAGCATGAACGGCGCGATTCTGCGATCGAGCGATTACGGCCAAACGTTTGAGCGTACCGATCTTTCATTCAAGCTCGGCGGCAACATGCCCGGGCGGTCCATGGGGGAAAGGTTGGCCGTAGACCCCAATGATAATCGGGTGATTTATTTTGGAGCTCGGAGCGGTAATGGTTTATGGAAAAGCGTCGATTTCGGTGCGACCTGGTCCAAGGTCAGTGGTTTTCCCGCCACGGGTACTTGGGCGGACGCTTACTTTCAGGATCCCATCGGGGTGGTTTGGGTAACCTTTGATCCGAAGAGTGGTACGAGCGGTAACGGCAGCGAAACCATTTACGTTGGCGTGGCTGAAACCACTACCCCGATCTACCAAAGCACGGACGGGGGCGCCACTTGGGCGGCCGTTGCGGGTCAACCCAGCGGATATTTACCGCATCACGGCGTGCTGAGCTCAACGGGCGTATTGTATGTCACCTACAGCGACGATGCGGGTCCGTACGACGGCCAGAAAGGCGAGGTGTGGAAATACGACAGCGCCCAGGCCACGTGGACCGATATCAGCCCCATTCCCTCTTCGAGCGAGGATAACTATTTCGGATACGGCGGCGTGTCAATGGACGCGCAAAATCCCGAAACCGTCATGGTGACCGCGCTCAGCTCGTGGTGGCCGGATACGCATATCTTTCGCAGTCTCGACGGCGGAGCCAGTTGGACGAGAATTTGGGAATGGACAGGTTATCCGTCCCGTTCCTTCCGTTACGAGATGGACATCAGCGCCGCGCCTTGGCTCGACTTCGCCGCAAACCCGCAGCCGCCGGAAGTAACTCCCAAGCTCGGTTGGATGGTTGGCGACATCGAAATCGATCCATTCGATTCAAACCGGATGCTCTACGGAACAGGCGCAACTCTTTACGGAACGGACAATCTCGGCGATTGGGATACAGGGGGTACAATTACGATTTCGGTGAAGGCGCAGGGCATCGAGGAAACATCGGTCCTCGACCTGGTCAGCCCCCCTTCGGGAGCGCAACTTATAAGCGGGCTCGGCGATATCTGCGGATTCAGGCACGACGATGTGACTCAGGTGCCGGCGCGAATGATGATTCAGCCGACATTTGTCACCACCACCAGTATCGATTACGCGGAGTCAACTCCCGAGTTCGTGGTGCGCGTGGGAAATCTCAGCTCGTCGAGCACGGAGAAGAACCTGGGGATTTCACGCGACGGAGGCAATAACTGGTACGCGGCGAGCAATCAACCTACCCTGACCGGCGGGGGAGTTGTCGCGCTTGCCTCCGACGGGAGCCGGATCGTTTGGAGTCCCGCAGGCGGCGCGGTTCATTATTCGCCTGACGGTAACTCGTGGACGCCGTCCAGTGGTATTACGGCCGAAGCTCGGGTCGCTTCAGACCGAGTCAATCCTAAAAAATTCTACGGCTACGCGGCCGGCGTATTCTACCTCAGCACCGACGGCGGCGCTAGCTTTTCCGCGAGCGCGGCCGGGGGATTACCGGCCGAAAAAGCGTATTTCAAAGCGGTTCCCGGCGTTGAGGGCGATATTTGGCTGGCGGGAGGGAGCAAGGACGCCGCTTACGGCTTGTGGCACTCGACCGACTCGGGAGCAAGCTTCACCAAGTTATCTAATGTACAAGAAGCTGATGTCATCGGGTTTGGCAAAGCGGCCGCCGGCAAGGACTACGTCGCCCTTTATACGAGCGCAAAAATCGACGGGGTTCGAGCGATCTTTCGTTCCGATGACGCCGGCGTGAGCTGGACGCGCATCACGGATGATCAACACCAGTTCGCCTCGACGAACACGGCGATTACCGGCGACCCGCGAGTGTACGGTCGGGTGTATGTCGGGACCAACGGCCGGGGCATTGTGTACCGCGATCAATAGGAGGATCCACACGGACAAAGGGAAAAACGGCGGCGTTTAGGCCGGTAAGCGGGCCCCTTCCCGAGCGCCCGCGGTTTGTCCGGATGACGAGAAGATCGCATAACGCCGTATTACAGGCGTCGATATTACCCGGGTCCCACGAGGTAAGGTCGGCGACTCGACGGCTTTTTAGACGATATCGCGGCAAGCTTCGCGATGGCTCGCGATAATCCCGCGAATTTCGATCTGTTTCTATCGTTGTGGCGCTGTCGCGGGAGTTTGACTTTTGCGAGTCTTTTCGGGATGATAGGACAACTTCAAGCCGACCTACCGGAGAGCCTTGTGGCCCTCTCAATCGACTCTGCGCGAACAAAGGAACCCGGGTTTTACGCTTTATGCCTCAAATTCCTATTGAAGAACGACGAGCCAAAGGCATCAACATCATCGATCTCGTCAAAGTACTTAAGATCTACCGCCGGACGCATAAAAACGCGGTCTTTTCCAAAGATGTCGAGGCGCTCTTTAAGGAACGCATCCTGCCGAACAAGTGGTATTCATATAGGATCTTTTTGGAGCTGATTAACTTTGCCTATAAGAATCTACTAGCCAGCAAAGAAGACAACGCGGTGCAGCTCGGGATGGCCGGGGGATTGGTAGTACTCAAAGAGTACCATGGGGTATTCATCGAAGAGGGCGACCCGATAGCTACATTGCTCTCGTTGCGACATAGTTGGCGTTCCTACTTCAATTTCGGTTTTCACGAAGCGAAGAGCGACGACGACCACAGCGTGGAAATGACCGTGGGGGACTATCCCGACGTCGGTCCTTGTCACGCGCATATGATCATCGGCTGGGACATGGGCGGAGCTAAGCTAGCGGGTGCTTCTGATATCCGTTATGAGCTATTGACTCGACCGTGGGAAGGGGCGGGGCAACTAACCTATATCATCCGGTTCCGGGTGTAGAGTAGCGCAAAAATGACTTTTACGGGTTGTAATTCGAGGCGCCCGGCTGGCAAGGCGCGAGCTCTAAGCCCGGGCGCCGTTACTCGATGACCATCGATTCGCAGCCTAGTAGGACTCGAATCTTTCCGAGATCGGCTTCCTCGATTAGCGAACACGCGGTGGGGCAGGCGATGATCTGTTTTGGGTCTTGCGGGTCGTCGTAATACCACGCGAGCTCGCCTTCACATTTATCTTCCGACTCTACTTTGGCCAAATAACGCTTGTCCGACTCAAGACCGGTGGACGAAAACTCGACGTTGACCTTTTCACGATCGAAGGTTTCCCCTTCGGGCGGCGGCGGGATTTCCCACTGGCAATCGAGCTTGACGTATTGGGTCTCTACACGGATTTCAACACGCGTTTCTACTATATATTCGCGGATCAGCTCAAACGCTTCAAGTAAGGTCATTCCGGCGGTGACATCACAAGCGAATGTCTGGGAATCGCTCGGCGCGCAATCGGTACCGCCGTTTTGGCCGATTTGGTTTAAGAGAGTAAAATCCGCTCCAATCATTCCTATAGCGTAGGTTTTGACGCTGGGATCGCTGTTGAAGCCCTCACTCGCTATTCCGGCCAATGTTGAGAAGTCACCGTTGCACGCGGTGGGCAAGCCGTCGGTAATTAATACGACGACGCACTTCTCTCCACTGCTATTGCCATTCATATATTGATTACAAAAGTTGACGGCGCCGCGTAGCGCCGGCTCGATCGGTGTACCGGATCCGGCGGGAAAGTGGAAATTGAGCGAATCGATGATCGCCTGCGCGTTTCCCGGTAATCGTCCCATGGGAACGTCCGCAGTCGCGTATTCAGTTCCCTGGCATTCCGCCGGAACCTCGGAAGGTACCCCGGCGTCGGGATCCGAGAGCCTTACCGCTCCCAATGGAAAGTATTGGATAGCCACGTCCAAGTCGGTTGATTCCGGATCCCGGACGAACGCGGTTATCGCGTCATAGGCAACGTTCCACTTGTAAGGCGGGACAAAGGGAATGCCGCTAACGGAGTCCAACATGCTGCTGGACTGGTCGAGCATGATATAGAGCGCTACAGGTTGCGGTACCTCGACGGGAACCTCGACTTCTTTCTCGACTTCTATCGGTACGGCCTCGAAGCCGGTCGCCACGCAAGCGGCGTCCGGAGCCACGTCGATGACGAAAGGCTCCCCACCGGCATCGCGTTCTGGAAAATCCACTTGCGCTATCGAGCCGCCATTCTCTTCCAAAACCTTACTTCCGCTTCCTGAACCCCCAACGTCATTGCTGTTTTGTGTATCCGTCACACCGCCTATTCGCGACTCGGCGGTACACGCGACAGCGACGAACGCCCCTGCACCTGACAACAAGACAGCCGCTGCGATTCTTCGTAGAGCTAAAAACGTTATATCTCGGTCCATTTGCCTCCTGTGCCCTTCAGCTTTTTACATCCAATAGTCTCATCGGTTTGTTCCAGTCGTGAAGCCTACCCCGACCGAGAGATTGGGCGCGCCGATCGCGCCCGTATTCTTTTGTGGCGATTAAACGGCTCACGGTCCATCTAATAGTTCGTATGGATCATTACTGTCTTTTCTACGAAAAATTGTTAAAAAGAATATCCGGTAGTATTTTGTAACGTCGGCGAAGAATACTAACCAGGGCGTCGAACGGCTTGAAAACGTAACGACTTCGCGGTGTTACCGGACGATTCGGCAGCTTTTCCGAAAAGCGGCGGCGGGCCGCCGTAATCTGTCATCTCCAGGAGCCAAGGGTGACGAGTAAGCTGTTTTCAAGATTTCGCGCTTCGCTCGACAGGACATATCTGCAACATAGAAAAACCAAATCGAAGAAGACCGAGGCATTGTTTTATTTCCAATGCTCGACCGCCTGAATCATGAATATCGAAGGGCGGCATATCCGACCAGCGGCATCGCCGGAATCAAGCGTGCGCCGATTCGCGAGAAGAATGGCTTAAATTGTTAGCCTATTTGACGCGAAGGGTTAATGCCGTCGAGACGGATATCTAATCGATCGCTCAGAGAATAAGTAAGCGAATGATCGGAGCCGCCGTGCATTGAAGGGTTTGGGCTTTAACGAACAATATAGATGTATTTTTTGAGTCAGTGCAATTCGGAGATAACCAGTGTGTATATTGGGGTGTAGATCGATACCCTTTGAGGAGGACAATTATGAAGAGGAGTTACGCAATTCTATTAGTTGCCGCGGGGCTACTATTCGGCTCTTGCAGAAACGGCGACGAGGACGATACGACACAAGAATACGGAATAAACTCTGGACAATCAGGCACGATAATCGCCGCTGACAACGATCAGGGCGGGCAAACGACGATTCCCTCCTCTGGAGGGACGAGTAGCGTGCAGGCCGGAACTTCAGGGGGCGCCGGCGGCAAGAGCGGCATCGACGCGGGCGTAAAAGGCGGGGACACGGGTGAAAGCGGTAAAGACGCGAGCGAGAACGACGCCGAGGTGGGAGAGAGCGGCGCAGAGGCGAGCGATAGCGGCATAGACGCTGAAGAGATCGAGCCAACGGACTTCGAGTCGTGTTATGCGTCGCTCGAGAGCGAATGCGATTTCGCCGAGCTGGATACAGCGGACGAGATCAGTCAATTAGCTTGTAGCGCGATAAAATTTATATCGATACCACTCGTGGATGGTAGCAGTTACGGACCGGTGACAATTCAGTCGGGACCTTACGGCGGAGCGGCCATATGGAACGCTGGGGCGGGCACGGAGTTCGTCAATCCGGTCAATATCGCGGA
This sequence comes from Deltaproteobacteria bacterium, assembly GCA_016929805.1. GTDB lineage: Bacteria > Myxococcota_A > Polyangia > Polyangiales > JAFGIB01 > JAFGIB01. Next base: position 70,983 of record JAFGIB010000456.1, read on the forward strand.
GGTCGTTTGTATTCCCATCGGTATCATGACCTTCGCCCAACCCGACCCGGTAAACCAACAACTCTATAATTTGAGAGACATGGACTGGAGCCTCTACACGATATATAGGCCGGCATGTTTTAAGGAAGGCGAGAAATACCCGGTTATCACCTGGGCGAACGGCACCTGTGGGGAGCAGGCCGGGTATGCCGCGCTACTGGCCGTCGTGGCGTCGCATGGTTTTGTCGTGATTTCGTCTAATTCGACCTGGACAGCGACCCCGCCTACGAACATCGTGCAGACGCGCGCGCTGGATTATGCCGAAGCCCTTAATGAGGATCCCGATAGTATTTTATATCAGAGGCTTGATCTAGATAAAATAGGCGCCATGGGGCATTCCCAGGGAGCCGGAGCGACCCGCGCCGCGGCGATCGATCCTCGCATCGATGCGTTGATTCTGTGGAACGCGGGCACCTCGAACGACAAACCTTTCTTAGACGTTTCCGGAGACGGCGATATCGGCGGAAACACCCCGGCCTCCATGGCTGCGGCGGTGAACGCCTCGACTCAACCCGGGGCCTGGGTGTATACGCATAGAACCTTGAATACCGGAGGTGTCAATACCGGTCATCTCGTCCTCATGGAGCAGCCCGATCGAGTTTGGAGCCTTGCCGTGAACTGGTGGAAGTACATGCTGAAGGACGACCCGGAAGCAAAAAAGATGTTCGTCGGAGACGACTGCGGTTTCTGCAATATGGCCGACGAGTTCGAATACGGTCACAATAGCCTCCTTCAGTGAGATAGGTCGACGCTGAAGGTATATAGGCTCGGGGTATCGCCGCGTAGACCGCGCGGGCGGCCGCTCGGGAGCGTACTAACGGTTGAAAACCGCGCCGTTCGGTATACAATCCCTTCCGGCATGAATCCGTTTCAGATGAGAGGCGAGTGGAGCCCGCTGATCGCGACCGTATACAACGCCGTTATCGCGCCCGCGTTGAGGGAGCTATACGAGGAGCATATCGAGCGGTTTCTGGCGGATGAGCGGGTTAGCGCGGGAACGAGCTTACTAGACGTCGGGTGCGGCATGGGCCACGCGCTCGGCATCGTCGCGCGGCGTAACCCGCAATTGTTGCTTACCGGCGTGGACCTCTCGCAAAAGATGGTGCAACGGGCGCGGCGGGAGCACCGGGGTGTCGCCAACCTCTTGTTTCAGCAGGGCGATGCAATGGCACTGCCCTTCGAACCGGAAACGTTTGACCTAGTTATGTCCACGGCGTCGATCAAGCACTGGCCGGATCCCATCCGGGGATTGTCGCAAATGTATCGGGTGCTGAAACCGGCCGGCCGTATCCTGGTCATGGAGGCGGATAGCAATTGTTCGCGCGCGGCGGCGGACAACTTCGTCAGGCGCTGGCGCTGGATTAACCGCTTGACCCTGCCGGTCGTCACCGAGTACTTTATCCGCTTCGTGGCGCGGCAAGGCACTTCGGACGGGGAATTGGAGAGTATGCTGCTTTCGGCCGGTTTCGAGCAGGTAACGCTGGAGCGCATAACCGATCTGCCGGCCGTGGTGGGCAGAGGGGTGAAGACGGGCTAGAAACGCGGGAGCCTTTCTTCGAGCTTAAGCTCCGAGGCTCACCCGCCTTTTCGCGCGCTTTTTTATTATGGCCTTTCTCATAAATGCTTCCACTCGTCTTTCGGGCGGAACGACCCCGGCCGCGGCGTCGCTCCTCCTCGAAACAGCGCGGCTCTGATGATTCTACACCTTAACGTTGCAAAAAATGTCGAGCGGAAACGCGAAAAAAGCGATGAAATAAGGGCGCTCGGGAACTTTTTTTGGTCCGCAGCTTAGTGCACCCTAAGTGAGGTCCAAAAAAAGTGAGCACGCCCTTAGTTCGCGCTATTTTTCGCGAGCGAAGCGATTTACGCCGACGGATTTTTTGCAACGTTAAGGTACACATCTCGATCGAGAATTGCAGGCGTCTGACGGGCGCTGGGGTTGAGGATCCACGCTCCGACACGGGCCAAGCCGTTCGGTAGCGGATCCTTTTCAGGATGGGCCGAGTTGCGGGGACGTGAGTTCTTTACGCGGAGTTTTATCGTAGGCCCTGCTTTGGTCAGTTTTGCCTAAAATTCGGAGAATCCAGTACGATAATCGCGATGAGGAACCAATAACTGTGAAGCGACTCGTAATGTAATAATCCGAATCGATATCGACCAAGTCTCTGGATACGTCTTTCGTATCATGTACGGTCAAAATCGCCGTCCACGTTCAAAGGTCGCGCAGCGGCATTATGACGCCACATCATCAAGCAGCGTACTACTTCACAACCGAGCAACCCGTTTCGCGATCATTTTTCGTATCGCTTCATAGCTAGGCGGTGGACCCTTCTGAACGTTCTTGCCGTCGACCAGCACCGCGTCCGAGATACCCCAGTGCGCAACCGAGTCTCTCGACGACGTATCGATTTCCTGAAATACAACCTTATCGCCGAACTCAGCAGCCGCGCGTTTTACGCGCTCGTAAACCAGGTTTTGCGCGAGGCACCAACCGTTGACGTAAGCCGTTACGGTCACTTTTCCGGCAATACGCTCGGGCTGATTACCTGATTTTGCAAACCAGCGGGGCGGTTGTGCATCTTCGGTAAACGGCTTGAATAGCAGGACCGAGATACCTTGGCGGTCGACCTTGCGATAGCCGTGCTTTTTGAACCACGAGGCTTTCATCCAAAACGGAAGCCACACACCCCACGCGGCCATCCCCTTTGCACCAAGCTGACGCGCATCCTGCTCCGCGGCGGCAAGCAACGCTCTGCCCATGCCGCGTTTTCGAAAATTGCC
>JAFGIB010000457.1 GCA_016929805.1 Deltaproteobacteria bacterium
GCGCTCTTATACCTCGTTCAAACCCACCAGGCGTTCTCGGTGGCTGCCGTGGCTGCGCCTTTCGAGCATAGATTTGTTTGCCGACCGCTGCCCTCCGATATCTACTCCGGGAACGTTTTGCGGGCCAAATCAGCGATGCCTCCCGGCGCGCGCGAGGCGCACCGGCTCGCGCAAAAGAGAAGCGGATATCCGCGTGGAGCCCGCCACGAAGTGCAGTCTCTTGCGATGCTCGATGGACAGAAGACGGCGGTGACGGAGCGGCTGAAAAAACGCGACTCCACAAAGGAGCCCGACATCGATCTTGTACTTCACCTCGTTGCCAGTCATCACGGCTACTGCCGTCCCTTCGCACCCGTGGTGATCGATGAGGATCCGGTTGAGGTCTCCCTCTCCAAACACGCGAGTAGAGAGTTCGGCACGCTCGACTTCTCCTTGCCGACCTCGAAAAACGAGCTGCACCGGCTCGACTCGGCGCTGGGCGACCGTTTCTGGGCGCTCATCGCGAACTATGGCTGGCAGCAACGATGCTGGATGGAGGCGATTCTTCGCCTCGCCGACCACCGCGCCAGCGAGGAGGAGCAGGCGAAGGAGGCATCACCATGAGCCGCATCCAACTCGTGGGCGTGGACGGTTCCAATCCTCTCGGTTTCCTTGCAGCGCTAGGGCTTCTTCGTGTCGTTCCCAACGCGAAGCTCGGTTTCTCCGAGGACGGTTCGTTCCGGGCCTTTGTCGAAGGGCTCGATAATAGCAAGTCCGACCTCGCTACGCTCATCGCAATCGACGCAGAAGCCGCTGCGAGCGTGAGCGCGCCGTGGCGCTTCACGTACACGAAGGCCGCAACCAAGAAGCAGGGTCCGCGGGGGGTCGCCGACCTCAAACCGCCTCCGGACGACTTCAAGAAGTTCCTCGCGGCCTGCGTCAAGGCTTGGTTAGCGGGCAACGATGAGGCAGCGGGCTACGCCGCAGCCTATGGCACTGATATCGCGGTCGATGGTAAGGGCAACACCAAACCCACTGCCTTCCACTTCACAGCGGCAAATCAGACGTTCCTCGGTGTGGTGGAGACGATCCGTGCGTCTCTCACGAAGGAGTGGATCCAGACCTCGCTGTTCGATGGTCACGGCGAGAGGCCAGGGAGCAACCTGCGCTGGGATCCGGGCTCCGAGAGCAACTGGGCGCTGATGGCGAACAACCCCAACGACGACGGTACTCGCGTCGATGCCCCGCTGGAGTGGCTCGCGTTTCGGGGGTTGCCGCTGCTGCCCAGCTTTCCACGCGGAACCAGGATGATCACGACCGGCGTTCTCGGACGGCGAGACGACATGACTTTCACCTGGCCACCTTGGTCAGTGCCCGCCTCGCAGTACACCGTGCGCTCGGCGCTCCAACTCAGCTGGACGGGCAACGTACGCGATCGAATAGGGCGCGGCGTGTTCGCCGTCTGTAGCTCGTCGATCCGACGTACTAGCCAGGGGGGCTTCGGCAACTTCGGTCCCCCAACTGTCACATGCTAGCGCACCAAACATATTGAAACAGAATAACGGAAAAACGTGCCAGGACAATTTTCGGGTAACAGCTGCGGATACAACTTATGAGTTATCTACGAACACAACTTGGCAATTTAATCAATAACCCCCTTCTTCCCCTTTATCTTTTTCATTATTTCTGGAATCAAAAGGGTCTGCGTTGGGGGCAATAGTTGACTGATCTCTACTCGGGTTTTTGCTTTCTCAACGCTCGGAGGGATAATGGTTAAGTCAAATCGGTTGGTTCCGCTCTTGGCGTCGATTAGCTTGGCGGCGACGTGGGTCGTGGCTCCGCCTATCTGTTTAGTCGTGGAAGCCGTCAGCCGCGTGCCAAAATACCAATGTAACTTATTGGCCGCTATGGTGGTCTCGTAGACTCGTTGATACTCGGTTTTGCGCTTGAGCTCGAGTCCTCGGGTAATCTTAGCCCGCGAAGACTTCTTCCGAAGGCAGGAGATTGCTTATAACAACCGTCGCCACCGACGGGTGTGTGTTAATTGTCCGCGAAGACTTCTTCCGAAGGCAGGAGATTGCTTATCATCATACTAATTGTTCAAAGGGGAGGCAAAAAACGCAAAAAGATCTATTGCGAAAATCGGAGATAGAAAGTTATTTGCGTTTATTTCCGTCCCCTCTGACCGTTACCTTGGCCTTTATAAATACTAAAAGATCTGCTGTACTTCCGCCAGCGGTTTTGGAGAAGTTACCAATTTCGCGTCGAAAAAACGGGTGGCGCAACCTGTGCCAAAAAGCGACATCGATGTCATGGTTCGTTCAGAAATAGTTATGCCCTACTGCTGGCTATCCCGTTTCTTTGGAAGACTCGGCCTTACGATTGGTATTAACAAGATGGGTATGTTTCTTGCTTTAAGTAAAAGTAGCGCGCCGAAGGGAGGATTTATGAAAAAACTTTTAGTGGCCCTTTGTTTGGTAGCATTTGCCTGTAGCAACGAGGATCGCGTGAACCAAGCCGAGGCGACCGGCGGCGCGGGCGGAAACGGCGAGGCGGCGGGCTCACAGGCAGCGGCAATAGAGACATCCGGCAATCAAGCTGGAACGTCGGGAAGCCAAGCGGGAGGGGCGGGACTGGGAGCATCCGGCAATCAAGCGGGAGCTTCGGGAAGCCAAGCAGGTGTGGCGGGAAGCGAAATCGAAGCCCCTTTTCAAATGCTCAAGTCGAGCATCGCATACGAGCAGAACCCTGTCGTATCCACCGAGGACGCGGATGCGCTCGCAGCGGGCAATAGCGAGTTTGCGATCGATTTGTACCACGCCTTGCGTTCAGAAAGCCAAGACAGCTTTCTCTTTGCGCCTTACAGTATTTCCGCGGCGCTCGCCATGACCTATGCAGCGGCGAGAAACAATACAGAAGCCCAGATGGCCGAGGCCTTGCACTTCACTTTGCCCCAGGAGCGACTAAACCCGGCGTTTAACGCCATGAATATTTCGCTTAACCAACGAGCGCAAGCTGCGGGCGGTCAAGGGTTCACGCTGAACATCGTCAATTCCAACTGGGGACAAAAAGAGTATCACTTTTTCGATAGCTTTCTCGATCTATTGGCCCGTAACTATGATGCGGGATTGCGTTTAGTCGACTTTATGAATGCTCCGGAGGAGTCTCGCGATATCATCAATGCCTGGGTGGAAGACCAGACTGAAGAAAAGATAAAAGAGTTGTTGCCGCCGCAGTCGATCCGGAATAACACGAGGCTCGTCCTGGTCAACGCGGTCTACTTCAAAGCGATCTGGCTCTTGCCGTTCGAGGCGGAATCGACCGCAACCGGCGCTTTTACCACCCTGAACGGCACGGTTACGCAAACGCCGATGATGAAGCAGGTGATGTACACTTCTTATCTCGACGGTCAAGGGTTTACCGCGTTAGAGCTTCGCTACGGCGGCAATGCGGTTTCTATGCTTCTGCTCGTCCCCGACGCCGGATCGTTCGAGGTTTTCGACCAGGAGCTTTCCTCCGCACGGATTACGGAAATCGTCGAGTGTCTGGTCCCTGAGAAAATCGCTCTTTCCATACCTAAGTGGTCCTGTAGCCCGGAACGAATCGCTCTGAAGGAAATCCTCCAAAGTTTCGGCATGCGAGACGCGTTCGAATTCAACACCGCCGACTTATCCGGCATGAACCGTGATCCCGGTACCTACATTGATAATATCTATCACAAGGCGTTTATCGAGGTGGATGAAACCGGAACCGAAGCGTCCGCCTCGACCGCGGCGGTGATAGTGAGAGACGCAGGCGTCGACCCGCTTCCTCCCCTCGGCATCGATATCGACCGTCCCTTTATCTATCTCATCCGCGACATCCGGACCCGGGCGATCTTGTTCATGGGCCGGATGCTCGATCCCAGCAAGACGCAATAAAGAGAACCCAAAACCGATTGCGACCTACGTGTCGTGCCTCCTGACATTTTGCCGCAAACGGGCCCGAAAAATCCGCAGGAGGTTCACCAATCGTTCGAGCGCACGATCGATAGCGAGTTCCTTTCGGAATACGAACTGTCCGTCGCGCGTATACAATACCGGATAACGGTGCTCCAAGTGTCTCTCGTAACCGGGGGGCAGGTAGACGGTGACCGTTCTCTGTTTGAGCCCCTTAACCTTCATTTCGCGAAATCGAAGGATCTTTTCCTCGACGCGTTCAATCGGTTTTTGTCCCTCTTTACTATCGCGCCTAGCCGAAGCCCATACTGATGGGGTGTTTACTCGAACCGCTTTCGCAGAACCTTCCCGGTTAGGTCGGACGGACACCATTGGATCCTTTTCAGGTCCAAGCTCCACGGCGAATCCGAGCAAATAAACAAGCACGACGATCGATAACGCGCGCACGCCTATTCGACGGATGCTCTTAGCACGTTTTTCCATGCCGTCCTGACCGTGTTTGTGACCACGTATTACAGATTATACCCCGTAATACCAAATCGCGGAAATTGGCGCTTTCAATCCGTTGTCATGTCCGCTATTTTTTAACGGACGATTTCCAAAAGGTTAAGCTTTCAGCTTTCACGAAGCAACCAACCAGCGAACCGCGCGCTCGGAAGCGCCATAAAACGGATAAATACGCCATGAACGGAACAATCCGCCGTGACCACCCAACACAGCGCCGTACGATATACCTTGTGCCGCATACCCACTACGACGTGGTTTGGGCCTTTAACAAAGAAGACTACTTTCTGATATTTCTATCGATTCTACGTAAAGCCATCCAAATGATCCGAGAGGATGACTTTCGCTTTCTAATCGAGCAAACCTTCCCCTTGGAAATGCTCGAAAATCGCGATCCGGAATTGTTCGCGCAGGTTGAAGAGATGATTCGACGCGACAAGATCGAAATGGTCGACGCTCAATACCTGATGGCCGATCCGATGAGTCCCGGAGGAGAAGTCTTGGTTCGGGAAATCCTTTATGGGAAGCGCTACTGTCGGGAGAAATTCGGTGTCGAGGTGCCGGTCGCGTGGGCTGCGGATGGATTCGGACTGAACGCGCAGTTACCCCAAATCTATAGAAAGAGCGGATATCGATGGCTCGCTTTTCGGCGCGGTCTTCCAAAATCTATCGGAACCAGGGTAAGTGAATTTTATTGGGAAGGGCTCGACGGTACGAAGATCCCGAGTCACTGGATGCCGCTGGGATATCGCGCCGGACTTGAGCTCGATGAGTGGGAGAGAAGCTTCGCGCATCTCGCCCGGCTCGCAACCACCCCCGGAATTCTTATGCCTTGTGGCAGCGGCGGTACGATTCCGCAAGACGATATTCCGCAAAGGATGAAGAAGTGGAACGAGACGCACGACGATGTTCAGATGCTTATTACCACACCTCGTCATTTCTTTGAAGCCTTTGATAAGTTTGACAAAAACCTAATCACCTTTCGAGGAGAGCTGTACAGCGACGAGCTCGAGAGCATATTTCCCGATGTCGCCTCGAGTCGTATTCGGCTGCGTCTGGCGATGCGAGACTGTGAACGAGAGCTTCTCATTGCGGAAAAATCCGCTGCTCTGGCGATGCTCCGGGGACGCCAGTATCCGGATGAGACGCTGAGCGAGATGTGGAAGAAAGAGCTTTTTCTAGCCATGCACGATGTGATGCCCGGTTGCGGCATCGACGAGATTTATAAAGAAGCCTGGGAATATATCGAAGAAATGAAAAAGACGCTACCGCGGATCACCCGAGACTCTCTGAGGCATCTCATGCCCGGAACCGGACGAGCCGCGCATATCGCCGTCTTCAATCCCAATAGCTGGAAAGTAAGAAACTGGGTAACGGTTTCGATCGACCTCAGTAAGGGATGGGGCCGGGATCCGGCGATTGCCCTCGGCGACAGGGAGATTCCCAGCGAGGTATTGGAGGTGGAACGGTGGGATGACGGATCTATCTGCCGCGCGCGGGTAGGCTTTTTCGCGGAGGTTCCGGCACTCGGATGCCGTACGTACGCTATCGTAAACAAACAAAAACAGAGCAAACGCCGAGTACCGCGCGACGACGAAATCGTCGAATCAAAGCACTTCCGCGTACAAGTGGATAGAAAATCCGGCATCGCCACGATTTACGATCGCGGAGGCGTTCGGCTCATTTCCGGCAACGAGATCATTATTGACGAGGAAATCGGGGACCTTTACTTTCATAAAAGTCAGCTTGATAAACGCATTGGATCGGAAAGCGGCGAGGGGCTTCACTTCGGGGTGTTCCGACCCGAATCACTTAAAATAGGCCGAGGTCCCGCGCGTACCGTAATTACCTTTCAGGATTCGTATTATTGTCTTCGATGGCCCTATTATCTGATTGAGAAATTCGAGCCGTTGTTATATCGGCATAAGACAGTGGAGGTTATTAAGAAACTGATATTGTACGACGACTTCCCGCGAATCGATTTTGAAACGCAGCTTAATCTGCTGCAATCTCACGTACGCATCCGTCTTAAATTCGACACGCATATGACCGCGCCGCGATATTCACGGCAGACGCAATTCGGCGTTATCGACTTGCCCGTGGAAAAAACGCTTCGATCCAGCCACAAAACGCCTTCGCTGAGCTGGATCAGTTGTCAGGAGCAAGACCGGGGACTGGCGTTGCTCACGCAAGGCGTCCCGATTAACGAAATCGAGGGAGGCGTGATCTACTGTACGTTGTTGCGAAGCGTTTCCGTTTTGTCCGCGGATGGAATCAGCGGTCCCTTGATTCCGACACCTGAGGCCCAGGAGCTCGGCGTTCACAACTATAGTTACTCGGTATACCCGTATTCCGGTGACTGGCGTGAGGCCCAGATTTTTCGACGAGCATTCGAGACGAGCCAGCCGTTGCGAGCGATTCAGATCAATAATAGACCCGATAGCGATCTGTCCGCGGCATTCGAAATCGAACCAGACAATCTGGTCTTATCAGCTCTAAAGAAGAGTGAGGATGGTACCGGCGTTGTCGTGCGTTTTTTCGAAACAAAGGGGTCGGCTTGCAAGGCGATAATTACCGTTCCCGATAGGATAAAAGCTGCATCCGTAGTCAACTTGATTGAAGATGAGGAGAAGAAGATCAAGATAAAGAACAATAAATTACGAATCATGGTCGGACCCTTCGAGATCGTTAGTTTGAAGCTGGTCACGTAGCACCCATTGCTCGGTCGTATGTCTACGGCGACCACAAACAATAATATCCTGTTTAGCTCCTCGAAATGACGGTTCACGGCGATTCGACACCACTTGTTGAGAAGATACGAATTTCATCTTAAACACGCTCTAACAAGTGCTTCGCGATATTCACCCATCCAAGGGGACCGACTCCGTCGACCTTGATCACGCGATCGAGATCGATCTCTTCCCAGGTTTCCCCGGGTTGCTGTACCAGGAAAGCAATATCGACCAGCGACAACATCGATACGTCATTCCAACTGTCGCCGATTCCGATCGTGATGATCGATCCGTATGCTCTGCGAAATAGCATTGATAGCGACTGAACAGCGCGTCCCTTATCCGTATGAGAGGAGACGGAAAAGAAGCGTCCCCCTCGCGTGAACCGAAGACCCCTCGAATGAAGCGCTTGTTGCAGCTTTTCCAAATCGAGCGCTTCGAATTGCGTGGTGATGGTTTCTTCGTACTCGCGTCTTTTCGCGAGCTCAGCTTCTTTTATCTCTAGGCCGGTCGCGGAAGCGACTTCGACAGTGCTCAGATCCCCGTATCCTACAAAATCGACGCCGATCGCGGATCGCACTCCCTGTAATGCCTCGCGAATAAGCTGGTAAGAAACGCCGTACTCGAGAACCCAATACCCCTCTCTTTCTTGGTCGTGGGGGTAGCGAAAGTCGAAGTAGTTATCTTCGATAAATACCGCGTTCCCGTTTTCCACGATAAACGGATCGCGTATCCCCGATATTTTACGATAGATTTCCTGTTCCGCGCGCGTCTTGGCTGAGCAGAATACCACGGGTACGCCCCTGTTTTTCAAGCCTTCCAGATATGGAAGCGTTTTATCGAACGCGTATGTATTTCTATCCAAAAGAGTTCCATCCAGATCGGTAAACACGATGTATTTGCTCATGATAGAAGCCACCACTATTACCCTCGTATGCCGGTTATCAACCCGTTCTGTACCGTCCAGCAGACCGCTATGATGAAAAACACGTAGAACAAAACCGCGGCACGGTCCGAGCCCCAATTGAGCAATTCGGATCGATCAATGGTTAGCTTCGCAATACGGTCGTTACGAAACCTTATCGGCGTTCGATCCAAGATCGCATTTGTAAAAGCAAATACGACGACCAGCAGAAAGCCGGTTACATTCCACCACAGCCAAGAGAGATCGCTCATAAGCCATATGCCAACGTTGCCGACAACACCCGCTAAAATTCCAACTTTTATCGAACGCGCGCGGAGAGATTTCGAGATAATTCCTAGCGCAAACGCGGCGAGTATCGGACCGTATAAGAGGCTGCCGACCGCGTTGATCAAAACGATGGTCGTATGTCGGGCGCTTTCATTTGCCGTCGCGAATGCGAGCGCCGCGGCGATGCAAAACAAACCCCAGGACGCTGTGATAAGCTTCGATGCCTTCAGATAGTGGGATTCCTTCTCGGACGGGCGAAGAAATGGTTGATAAAAATCTCGCATCGTTACCGCGCTTAGGGAATTGATCGCCGAGTCCAGGCTCGACATCAGCGCGGACATGATGGCGACGAAGATGAGGCCGATGATCCCGTGAGGAAGGTAAGACAGAATGAACATCGGAAGCATGCGGTCGGGATCCCGCGCCAGCGTATTGGATACGGCCGAGGGCTGCATCCCCAAGGTAGCGCCTATTGTCTGCAAGCCCTCCGGAGATAAAACCAAAGCGCCTACAAAAACACCCATGATGCAGTAGAAGAAAACCAGCGGAAATCGCCCGAAAGCATTCAGTAAAAGAGACTTCTTCGCGTCTTTGAGATTCGCCACCGAGAGTTGTCGTTGCATCTGGCTCTGGTCGCATCCATAGTAGGAAGCATATAGAAAAATTCCACCGAGCGTCATCGGCCAAAAAGCATAAGCTCCGGTCTCCGAGAGCCCGAAGTGACGAAAGTCAAGTATTCTAAACCGGTCCGGTGGCAAAGCAGCCCAGCCCTCCGTCCAACCGACCAGATATAGCGCTACGCCTCCACAGACCAAGAAGCCGATTACGATAATACCCATCTGTAATACGTCGGATAGTATAACGATACGCATCCCTCCGAGAACATCATATAAAATAGTAATCGAGCCTATTACAAGAATCGCCGCGTGCGTCGGGATCGTAAGCGCCGTCGAAAGGATCAGTCCGCCGGCAAATACCGAAACCGCGGTTGCGAGCGCGCGACCGAGTTGAAACAAAAAACTAACCAGGATTCTCGTTTGTCGGTCAAAGCGTTCTTCCAAGTATTCGTAAATGCTGATGTGTCGCCCTCGGTGTAAGACAGGAACTATGACAATCACGACAAACAGAATACCAAGCGGCACGCCGAATTCATAACAAAGCCACTTAAGTCCCCCATCCTTCGCGAGCGCGACAAACGCGGGAGCTGAAACGAAGCTGATGGCGCCGAGCTGAGTCGCCATCGCGGAAAAGCCCGACTGCCACCAACGAATTCGGTTTCCCGCTAGAAAGTATTGACGGATGTTACCCTGTGATCGACCATAAACGTTTGCAAAATAGACGATTAATGTCAGGTAGACAATTACTACCGCCCAATCCAAGACGTTCATCGAATTTTCTCTTTAATTATTTTGGCATATTGAGCGCCCTTGATGGCTTCCGTAAAAAGCGAACGATCAATAGTCTGGATAGGCGGAAAGTAACGCGGTTTCGCCGGCGGACTGCCGTTTCCGACATAGCCCTTCTGCCTCATCTCCTGGTAGATTTCTGTTCTCAGCTCTTCCGGACAGATCGGAGAATGATAAAGAACCTGCATCGCGAGGTAATACATACCTTCGATATGTTGCTCATCCCCGGCTTCGTGAAGATGCGGATTGCGCGACTCAACTTGGTAGACTTCGACTGACTTATTCATCAAATCGGGACTGGTACTCTCTACGATGCCTCCGAACTTCTCTATCAGATTTACGATATGGTAAGGTTCGATGGAATAGCCAGATGAGTAATCGATGCTGGTCGCCAGATCCATAGACATCGCGTGTTCCCCGGCGTTGCGGGTTTTGATGATTTCGGTTTCGAAACCGGTATAGTGCGCGAGCAGTCGATTCAACAGAGAGTTGGTCTGCGCGGATGTGCGTCCCCATTTGCGAAAGAACAACTTAGACTCAACGATTTTCGGCTTGCTGTGCCACGCGATCCGGGCCATCGTGAATGGCGATCGGCTTAACGCGAATATAGCCGCATAGACCCTTACGTACTCCTCAACGGCACCGGGAAAGTAATTGTCGGCGTCGACGAAACCGACGTATTTCTTCCCCGCCAACCAGGCGAGCACGGTTCCGATGATCATTCCTTCCGCCTTGCCATCGTGGACTTCGCCTTGTTCGTTCAGAATATTGGTATATCCGGTTTCCGCAAATGCTTTGGCGATCAAAGGGTCTTTTTGATGGGCGATCAGCGCTTCCTTGCTAACAAAAATGCAGAAATCTCTCAGCGCGTCTTCTTCCATTCGAAATCGGTCAATGGGCGAACGCGGGCTGTTGGATACCACAACGATGAGACAGGGATGCGGTATGCCGCAGAGAACGCCCTCGATCAGCTTGAGACGTTCGTTTCGAACGGGAACAACGATAGCCATCTGACTCTCTATTTCCGAAAGCGCTTCGCTTGATACGTTCTGAATCGCCGAGGCGCTTCGGGTAGACTTTCCGTTGGTCTTACCGCCCGAGTCGAGCTCGAATATCTTCTGCAAACCTCCAAAGCGAATCGCTCCGAACCGTTCAATTTCCTTGGGAAACTCAAGTTTCATAAAAAATCCTCTTTTTCTAGTGTTTCAACTTATTATCGAGTTATCCCTCGCGCGTAAGCGCGTTCGTATACGCGACCGCGCATTCTCAGTACCCCATGAAGAAGCTGAACTTCATGGGATTATCAATAATCGGCATTTCAAATAAATGCCCGACTAAATTTTGTATTTATAACAAAGGTGCTCAAAAAAATAAAGGGCTTCTAACCGCTATCGAAACCAGACCCCGGTTATGATGAGCCTTAACGCTGCAAAAAACGTCGAGCAAAAACGCGAAAAAAGCTACGAAATAGGCGCGAGCGGAGCTTTCTTAGACCGCAGTTTTGTTCACCCTAAGCGACGTAAAAAAAGTGAGCGCGCTACTAGTTCGCGCCATTTCTCGCGAGCGAAGCGTTTTACGCCGACGGATTCTTTACAACCTTAAGGTAAACGACTACGCGCGATGCCTACGGCCGTTTCTCAATCGATAACCTGTTGCTGATCGCTTTCCATTGAGCGAGCGCGAGATCCGGAAGAATACCGGTTGGTGCGGCGATCGAATCTAAGAAGTACTGAACATGGGGCAAAGGTTTCCAAAGATGATGGTCGCCGTATCGGAAACCGTAACGGGAAGAGCTGCCGAGTTTTTCCGATACGCTCTTTTCCGGATCGTAGCCCGCGGCGACGACGTCCTGATCGGTTAAGCCGAGGCGTTGTGCCAGTTCCTCGAACGCCGTGTGCACGTTGGCTCCGTGCTGAGCGGCTTCCTTTTTTCGATAAGCGATTTCCTCGGGTATACCGACGGATACGCAGTATTCGCGGTGAACGCGTTTGCCCAAGGCATCGCCGCCGCGTTTGATTTTAAGCTCGGGTGCTATTGCGAACGCCACGGCTATTACCGCGGGATCTAAAAACGGCACGCGCAACTCCATGCTATGGGCCATCGCTATCTTGTCTTCGCGCTCGAGGCACTCTTTGTATAGAAGGAATGCGTCTTCCCAACTACGCTGTTCAAACGCCTGATAGCTCTCTTGATCGACGATCGAGGCGTACCACAGGTAACCGCCAAAAAGTTCGTCCGCTCCCTGTCCGGTTAGGATTACGCGCTCTCCGGCCTCTTGGGCAAGTTGGACAGAGGCGTAGATCGGTACAGCGACTTCTACCTGGTTTAGGCTGTGGTCCTCTATATCGGTAATTATATTCTCGAGTAGATCGCCGACGTCATTGGTAGTTAGCTCGCGGGTGACCAAGGGAAAATCAAATCGGTCCGCCAAGCGAATCGCCCATTCGAGATCCACCGCTTGCTCGCCTCGGCCGGCGGTGTAGCACGTAAAGGGAACGCCTAATTCGCGCACGAGATGGGCTATTAGCAGGCTGTCGATGCCGCCAGAAAAAATAATGCCGACGCGTTTTCGACCAGCGACGCGCTTGCGAACCGCCTCGGTAATAGCTTCTCCATAGAATCGAAGAGCTTCTTTCTCGTTGGTGATTCGTTCCGTTGAGCGAATCATATCGGACGACCAGAAGCGCTGTTCGCGAATCGAATGAGTGTCGATCGTCGCCATGGTTCCCGGCAGAAGTCTGCGGATTTCGCTTCTGTTTGACGCAAGAGTCATTAGCGGTTTTTTCTCTGAGGCAAAAGCCGCGCCGCCCGTGTGATTCTTACAATAATAGAGCTGTCTGACGCCGATTCTATCTCTAGCTATGACCACTTTTTTATTGTCCGTAAGCGCTAGACAGTAGACACCGTCGAGAAGTGGGAGGGTCTTCACCAGCGCTTCTTCCAGGTCGCCCTGATAGAACTTCTCCACCAGGCGGACAATGACTTCACTGTCACTTCGCGTTTCGAACGGATATGACGTATTTAACTGATATCTGAGCTCTTCGTGGTTGTAAAGCTCGCCATTATGAAGAAGAACTATTTTTCCATCTCGTGATTGAAACGGTTGTAAAGCGGTCGCCTCACCGGTAATCGCAAGACGAATGTGTCCGAGGGCTATCTCGCCGCGTGGCGTGCGGAAGTCCAACTCTTCTATGCGGTCTCTTCGTTCGACAATACCTCCGATGGCAAAGCCCGCTCCATCGGGCCCCCGGTGTTGCATCGCACGCAGCATCGACTCTAGTAAAAGTCCAGATTCATTCGTCTTCGTGGTTACGATTCCGGCGATTCCACACATAATTGATTCCCATTTGAACAGATAGTACATAACATCGCGAATCGCAACTATCTTTTAGGATCATTTTTCATTTCGTATGTTTTGTGATCGAGGGGAAGAAGCGACGGCCTCTAAATCGCTGATGATAGCGCTACAAAACAACTTCATGCGTATGACCCGCACGGCGGCACTCATCGGAGCATTGATTTCGGCGGGCGGTATACGCCGGAGAAATACATAAGAGGGGTGGCGTTGTGGTCTTTCGTTTCTTGTCAGTAATACTAGATTTATTTTTTATATATGAAAAATAACCAAATAATTAAGGCGCAGAATCCCGCGTTTTTCGTATATGGAAACGTCTAGACCTTGAGACGGACATTCGCGCTATTTGGTAGCCGCTGATACTATAAATCTTTTTGACGGCACGCTTTGCGGACAATCCCTACCACCCATTTCGCGGAGTTGAGTGCCTCCTGTCCGTCTTCTCGCCGATAGAACTGGCCCGGCGTCAGGTCCTCGCTTCCGTAAAATGCAAGCTCGCGGTCTCTTCGCAGCGAACGAGAAATTCCGCATATTTTTTCCAAGTGCGGTCGAATCTGCCGCGGAAGCCGCTCGACGTTTTCTTCCAGCACCGGGCTTACGTCGTGAATGCGGGGCACTTCGATACCGGACGCTCTGAGCAGCGCCTTGAGTGATAGCTCGATTACCTCCTGCGATTCGCGCACCACGTCCGCCCAGCTCTCTTCTCTCTGTAACAGCGCGACCGCCTTGAGTCGAGCCGAGGCTCTATCGAGGTAGTCTTTGACTAACGCTTCGTTTTTCATTCGGATTCTCCACTTCTGATCCAATAAGGCTGACCGTACGCGAATGCGCGTCTGACCTCGCCGGATGCTATTTGTCTTCGAACATCGCGTATGAAATCCGAAACCCGAGAGTCTTTTTCCCAGATCAATACGCCATCCAGCGCGACCTCGAGCCAGAGACTGCCAGCGGAGCGGGCACTCTCCGGTAAGGAAACCAAAGCGGGGTTAACCGGATAGGAGAAAGAAGAAAAATCGACGCTTTTCTCCAGGGTTCGGTACATCTCCCTGGTCGGTCGTATTCCGGTCTCTAACACGATAAGCAGATCGATATCTGATCCCGCGCCGTGGTCTCCCCTTGCAAATGAACCGAATAGCAAGAGAGCCATCGGTAGTTGCGGCAATCCGCGCAGTACCCTCTCTAGAAATTCCCGGTCGAGACCCGCCTCCGAGTACCGGTCGGAAAGCGAACCCTCTTGCAACTTGCGAACACAGTATGCGTTGAGCGAAACCCCGAACCTGTCAGCCCCGCGGCTAAGCCGTTGATGTAACTCGGGCCCCACCCGTAAGACGAATTTTCCAGAGGATCGCGATGACTTTACCATTTTAGTACTATGATACTATCGTGTTCGTTTCGCAACGAGTCATCCGCTGGACCGCTTCATCGGTCCGATAAACGCGAACTTTAGCTTGGGGCCCGCGCAAAACAACTTCACTTTTCGCGGTATATCGAGGCCATTTGCGGTTTTACCCTTCTCGAATTGGCGCAACTGGTCCTTCGTCGGGGTACAATCCGCATCTGACCTCGCTATCCTCGCAAATTCAAAGATGTTTCAAGCTGTTCGGCGTTCTCGCGGGTACTACCTGTAGGTAAAGGTCGGTTCGCGGGCCGTTACCCCCCTAATGTCTGTACCTCCTCAACGCTTCACGGCCTTGGCTGTTTGCCCAATTGACCTCGGATTTTTCATCAGGTCGACATGGCACACCTTAACGTTGCAAGAACTCCCTCGGTGTAAACCGCTTTCGCTGGCGAAAAACAGCGAAACTCTAGCCTAAGGACTCGGATCAAAATCCAATTCTCGCTGCAAATACAAATCCTCCTTCCATTTTTTACGTTTGACCTGATCTTTCACAATATCGATGGCTTCGATAAGTAGTTTGATAACGAAGTCTCTAAGTCGATCGGGATCCGGTCGAAGCGCCGTTGTGGCGGTTACGGCGTTCAGCGCTTCGTTGACCATCGCCTTACTTCTCGCGCCGGACAGGTCGCCTATCCCTTTGTCCACGACGTTGGAAATGATGTCGATAATTACCCCTTCGAGTACCTCGGCGAGTCTTTTCCCTACCATGGGTATCGATTTAATCAGCTCGATCTCGTTGTTCTTTCTAAAGGCGCTTTCGATGGTAGCCTGAATGTAGTTTTCGATGCCTTCTTTGTTTTCGTGATAACTGACGGCCAGCGTTTCACTCAATCGCCGAGACAAGCGCTCGGCGAGTACCTCTTGATTGGGCTTGAGTACCTCATCGACCACGCGCTCGACGACCGTTCCACCGGCTTCCATTTCCCGCTGAACACCGCTCAGCGCGTTGACCACGACCCGGTCGGACACTTCTTCCACGAGTATATCCTGCCATTTTTTGAGTTGACGGAAGAGCGCGGTCTTTCGCAGATCAATAATTCCTATTATGTGCAATCGGATAACAACGGAAAAGATGCGTAATATTCTCAGGAATCGCAGCGAGCCAACCGGAATACACCCCAACAAGTCATACCAGTGAACAAAGGGATAGTAGAACCATTCATCGTACCATCTGTTTTTAGCCGCGACAATCCAAGTGAGAAAAAACTCGGCAAGATAAAAAACAACGAAACATAGATCGATTAACACGAAATTATGATGAATATAAAAAAGGATTTTTAATACGCCGTCGGGTGAGCTTAAGCGAAGCCACGTTTGCACCAAGGGATAGGAAAACAACCACTCGAATAGGATTAGTACTATATTGAGCAGCAGAGCGACCATCATAACGGTGTCGTCAAATATCAATAGGAGTTTGTTTTTTTTATTCTTGTCGGCGGGCATTTTTGGACTCTTTTCGGCGTTGTTCGTCATAAAATGGACTGAAGCTCAAGGGCTCACCTCTTCACCTGCGAAAGCAGGCCCAAATATTCGATAGCGCCCGCATCACAAGCGCCGATCGCACTCGATCCGCGCGAAGCGCAACGCGCCGGCTTCGCGATAGAAATCGGTGTTTTTTTCCGGACTGGGACCTTGCGATGTTGCGCAGGAAAAAACCAGAGAGACTACGAACGCGAGAGGGACCACGAAATAGCGTGTCATAACCTATCTCCTTTACTACGTAGCTTATCATATTCCGGTCCCAGCACATTCTTTCCGAAGCAGAACAACGCGTCGGTTCGTACGGCCGGGTCGAACGGATGAGCTTCGTTAAGCACGGTCTCCCAAAAGGGCGCGATCGGATTTTTCCACGCTTTTTAGCAAACGGCTAGTCTCTTTTAGGTCAGTTCTAAGCGCCATTGCAAACATGTCGGCCGCCACCTTTTTACCTCACTTCTGATGTTACTATTGAAATAGATGAAGACTCCGCGGTCTTTGCAAGGGCTCGCGCATAAATTATTTCACATTTGAAGCGCCCAACTCGGGGTCCGATGTTTTTATCGACGACCGAGCGCAACCGTAGCAATAGCAGCGCTATTTCAAGGATTGCTCGATCGAGGAGATGAGACAGTTGGCCCCGAGATGGGATGCTAAAAGTGGAGTTATTTTTACGCGAGCCCTAGGGCGCGGACTTGATCGTAATCTTTATAGGCGTGATAAGCCTTCGATGTGTTCTCCTTCGCTCGAAGTGGCGGCGCGTCTAATCGGTGACCTTAAATAAAGAAGGCGATGAGATCCGAACCGTGATGATTACGAATGAAGAAGGAGCGGACGGGTCGAGGACTTTCGGAGAATATATCAAGTTAGCAGCAAACGGCAACCGCGTGCCGATCGAGCGATCGTACGAAAAAGGGAGCACGGACCGGTGTTCGCGAGCCGCGCCGCGCCGCTTAATTTCTTTTTCAAAATTGATTGATAACAATTAATTGAACTGTTATTTTTGTCTCGCCGATTTTTCACCGACAAGGGCCGAGGCGGCGGAAAAAGACGAGAATCTTTCCAGATTGTTTTAATGCGCACAAATATCCCAATCGTCGAGCGTCGAACCGAGGCACCTTCTGACCGGCTGGTGAAAACGCGTGGGTGAACCGTTGGGTATTCAAATTAACCATTACATTTCGCATTTACGGATTATGCAACAACACCGACTAATATTACGCGTAGTTGTTTTTATCGTTTTTTTTGGCGTATGGATTCGGGGGGCATTCGCTCAAGAGAGCGAAATACAACCGGGTTTTGCCATCGATCGCTATGATCCTGCGGAGCACGGCAGCGATTGGTTCACCTCGGAGTCGCTAGACTTGCGAGGCGATCCCCGTTTTGCGCTCGGGCTGAATCTCGAGTGGGGTTACAAACCCTTGGTTCTTTACGATTCTGACGGGGACGAGCAGCGGACGATTATCGAACACCAGCTCTTTGGCCATTTGGGCGCCGGCGTGATTTTGTTCGATCGGATACGGGGCTCGATTAACCTACCGGTCGCGCTTTATCAAGATGGTGAGCCGGGCTCGACGGAAGAGGCCCAATTCGAGCCTTCAAACGACACGACCGTCGGGAATCTTCGAATCGGCGCCGATCTACGTCTGGTTGGTGAATATCGGGATCCGGCGACCCTCGCTATCGGCGTTCAACTGCATTTACCGACCGGCAGCCAAGAGGCCTATACGAGCGACGGCTCCGTGAGAATCGTGCCGCGTTTGATGATTGCGGGACGAGCATCGATATTCGAATACTCCGCGCGAGTCGGGCTCAACGGCCGATTAAAGGAGAAAGAGTTCGGCGGTGAAACATTGGGTAGCGAAATTCTCTTCGGCGCCGCGGCTGGATTGCGCGTGGCCGAGGGCAAGCTGCTTTTAGGACCCGAGATATTCGGCTCCACGGTCGTGACCGACGGCGACGCGTTTTTCGCGCGCAAGACAACGCCTTTAGAGCTTCTATTCGGCATTCACTACCTCTTTCACCCCGATTGGCGCATCGGTCTCGGCGCGTCAAAGGGACTGACTCGCGCGTTTGGATCGCCGCTGGTAAGAGTCGTCGCCTCTATCGCGTGGTTGCCCGAGCCCGAGCCCGAGCCTTTACCCCCGCAAGATCGAGACGGCGACGGAATCGAGGATCCGGACGATGCCTGTCCTGACGAGCCGGGCCCGGCTTCAGACAATCCCATGAAGAACGGTTGTCCGCTACCGCCTGATACGGACGGCGATGGCATTATCGATCGAGAAGATGCCTGTCC
>JAFGIB010000002.1 GCA_016929805.1 Deltaproteobacteria bacterium
AGCAAAACCCTCAACCTCTTCGCTTGATAGACCTCAAGAAGGCTGCCTAATGTAAATGTCCGAGAATCGCGATCGGTGATTTAGCGGCCGATATCGCTGATTTGTCGCGTGATCAACAGCCGATAGGGTTTTCGCGGAGTACTGGTGGTTCGAGTGGGGCGCCCGCGACCGATGGAGCGCAAACACAGGATCCGGATCAGACTACGAGCGGCAAGATTCCTCCGGTCGACAACGTCGATGGTAACGGACCGTATACACCAGCGATAGATGAAAGCGCCGGCCCTTCAGGCGGTAGCTGGGTCTTTTATCCGGAAGAACTCGGAAGGGACGGATTTTTACATCCGGTCTTTAACTGGGGGCCCGGTGCCGGAACCGGACCTCGCGAGTATACAGACCATCTCAGTCGAATCGCATCGCATGGAATCGTTGTCATCAGCCAGCCTTCCTCGGGTACGGGAGTAACGGAGTTAGCGGCGCTCGATTGGATCCTTGACCAAAACGATCAGCCGGACAGCATCTTTTATCAGAAGCTCGATCCCAGTAAAGTTGGAGCGGGCGGGCACTCAAAGGGCTCGTTCACCACCTATGCCATGGGCGATGATCCGCGTCTCGTGACGACGATCCAGGTTTGCGGCGGCCGCAGTGGAGCGGGTGCGAATTTGCGTGCTCCGGTATTAATTCTCGGGGCATCCGGTGATATGGCCACGCCTGGTTTTACAGGTGATTACCAGGCGATCAACGCTCCCGTGGTCTTTCTCACTTTCCAAGGATCGGATCACATCATGTGCGCCAGAGATAATCTTGTGCCTTGGGTGTCGTGGCTGCGCTGGCACCTCGGCGGCGAGGAGTTCCGCAGAGACGAGTTCGTCGAAACAGCGACCAGTCCTTACTGCAAGCCACCTTGGGAGTGCCAAGTCAAAAACTGGTAATCGCCCCCGGCTCTTAAAAAACCGTTCAAGTTGTAAAAAACGTCGAGCGAAAAAAGCGATGAACCAAGGGCGCGCGAAACTTTTTTTGGGCCGTTGCGTCGTGCATTCTAAGCGAGGTCCGAAAAAAGTGAGCACGCCCTGAGTTCGCGCTATTTTTTACGAGCGAATTGGCCGCCGACTTGTTTGACCCCTGAACGCTTACGTTAAGGGAAACACGCTCTAGAGCGCCGATCGGTTTGAAAACGTAACGACTTCGCGGTGTTATCGGACTATCATGCTAAGGCGTATAGACGTCGAAGAGTAGCTCGATCGCGTCGCGGCCCTTGCCGGCGGGCAGCTCGGATAGAATCTGTAGAAGGGCGGTATGCTTCGCGCGTAGGTTCTTGAGCCCTTAGAACCTTTTAACGGGTTCGCACTGCGGTGGTGTAAGCATTGCGAATGGTAAAGTGTGCCGGATGCGGTGCCGGGATCTTAATAAAACCGACCTTGCTGAATGCGTTGATCTCTCGTTCAATTGAACACGCGGGCTCACAAACCAAGGTATGAATCCACTGATAACGGATAACGATTTCCTGATTCGGGTCGGTCTCGGATACTTCGATTCGATTCAAAGACGCGAATATTTCTCCCGACCCTTTCTGGAACAAGCTGGTTTCCTTCTTATAGCGATACGCGTTGTATCCGTAGGCATGGCCCACCAAAGTCAATAGATTACTCATAGAATGGTAGAATGTATCACTAGCGGAAACGACGATCCATTCGATCGCATAGGCGTCGAGGTATTCGGCAAATTTTCGCTCCGAAACGATCTCGTCTTCAACGCGACGAGGACGGAAAATGTTCGCGTACGCGTGCTCGAGGTTTCGATAGGGAAAGCCGCCGATGATCTCGGCGCTGGTCCTCCAGAAGAGCTTTTCTCCTTCCGATATCATGCTGACGAGAAAGCGGCCGTTTCCGCTGTTGTTCGCGTCGATCCATTCCGCAAGATAATCATCGGTCGGATGCCAGCGTCGATGCACATACGACAGGTGCATCGGATAGCCCGTAACGGTTATGTTGCCTCCGACGTTTCTTGCCTTAGGCAACTGATGGGGAAAGAAATAGAGTATCTCTCCAGACAAATGCTGCACGGTCGGGATCAGGAGAATAAATAGAGCGGCGCAAGCGGATCGAGGGAATTGTTGAAATATACGATGACTTATTATAATATCTACAAGAGAGGCGGCCGGCATAGTCGCCAGTAGATAGGCCGGATATCCGTATCGATAAGGTTGTATCTGAGCTGTCCAAGAAAAGTGTCCGCCGCCGTACGATAAAAGCAGAAGACCGGCAATCGAAATTGCAAAAACGATAAACCGTCCATCCTTTGCCCGATACCAATAGACGAGCGCGATGATTGCAGCCGCGAGGTAAAAAAAGCGAAATCCGGTTCTCACGCCGATATTTCCGGTAGCGGTTCCGTCGAGCAAAAGACCAAAAAAATCCGCCGGTAGATAGCGCAGCGTGGTTTGACCGTAAAACGCCGAATCGATTACATAACGCCAAAAATCAAGCGCGACTATCAGCCAGTAGGCATTGATCCCCAGAGCTACCAAGGCGATACTGAAAACCTTCGCGTGCTCGACCAGGCTGAGCCGTTTGAAAGCCTGAAAGTAAAGCACCCCCATAGAGAGAACCATGCCAAAAAAACTATAAGGGTGAATCAGGTGAACGACGCCGGTTAGCAAAGCTACGAGCATAAGCTGCCAAAGACGTTTTTCGCGAAGAAAGCGATAAAATAGAGCGATCGGCAAAACGAGTAAGTAGCCCGAGAACAGATACGACACCATTCCGCCAAACCGGCAAAAATGCACGCTCGAGTCAAAAAACCAGAGCGTCAACACCATCGTCGTCGCCGTCAAAGAGGCCCAACGGCTCAGTTCGAACATTCGAGCGCAGAGATACCAGACCGGCAGTATGAGCAGATGGGCGAGTAATAAAAACGTGTTGAAAGCCGGTGCCTCGGCTACGCCGAGTTTCCATAGCGCCCAGGTCCATAGCTCCCAGGCTTTATTATTGGTGTCCCCGATGGTGTTGACTGGAAATCCCGCGAGTATCTGGGGGTCGTATACCCAACTTTTACCCCAACCTTCGATCCCCTGTATAAAGCGTCTAACTTGGTAAAAGTGACCTATGTAGTCGCCCCCTTGTATATGATGCCGATCAAACACGACTTCAGGCGGATCGAAATGGAGCATGAGCCCGATGTGAATCGCTATCACGACCGACGCGGTTATAAAAAATGCGCTCGAAGCCCAGAAGCGCCTCGAACGAAGGCGGAACGACCCTTTTTTCGCTTCGTTCATGAGACGTAATACTGCATTTCGCCGTGAAGTGCCAGACTATGCTTCAATCTCGGCGAAGGCTGTCGCCGTTGTTCATAGTCGATTTAAAATAATGGAATCAGAGGATTGATCAACGATAAAACGCGTAATCAATGATCAATAAACACAATCAACAATTAGCAAAGAATTTACACCCGCGAGAAGTAACTATGTTTGTCCCGCGGATCGGGCCGATTAGGGCCCGCCCGAGATGCTCGAATAATTAGTCGTTCACATGCAAACGGCGACCAATACGCCTCGCGCGATAACGCGGTATCGATCCGGCGTTATACACATATATTTATTATTCGCCTCGTTTCCAGGACGATAACTTTCTATATAGCAATAACTAAAAGTACGACGCTACATGCGAAGTAACTCCAACCAACGCTCGGCCGCTTGTTCAGAGTCTTTATGCTTGTGGGCGTGCAGAAATGCGGAACGTGATTCCTGCATTCTATTTTCATTATAATTGGCAATACCTAGAAACAAGTAAGCGCTTCCAATAGAACTTAAATTACCTCTTTCTATCGCTTTAGTTATCGCTTTGCGCGCTTGTGTCCACTCTTCTCGTTGAAGGTGTAGCTGTCCCTTCTGCAGATAAATTTTGCCATCCTTTGACAGCTTGGCCGCTTCTCCAAGGATTTCAAGAGCGCGATCATTTTCCCGCGCGTTCAGCAAGCAATCCGCTAAAATCCTCATGGGTTTTGCGGTTCTATTCACTCTTCCCTCCGCCATCTCCTTTTCGAGAATTCGAGCGCCTTTCATCGGCATTCCCTGGCTCAGATAGAACTGGGCCAAACTGACCAACTCGTTTTCTTTATCTAAAAGATGTTGATCATAAGCGAGCTCCAAAACAGCGAGCGATTTTCTGTCATCGCCGAGTTCGGAATAGACAGCCGATAATCTGGTCCAATAGACTTTGTTAGAGGGATTGAGCTCCACGAGTGTTTTAAGCAGCGTTGAGGCTTTTTTGTACTCTTTCAGTTCGAAATAGACCGTCAACAGTAGCTGAATCCAGGACTCGTTGGGTTTTTTCGAAGCTTGTACTGCCTTCGTTGCATACGGTAAGGCCTTCTTGTAATTCTCTTGTTGTACGTATGCCGCGGCGATGATGTAATGTGCGTTGGGCGAGGGTTTTTGGGCTTGTGCAAACCATTCTTCCAGCGTCTTAATCGCTTTCTCATACATCTCTCGGGCAAGATATTGTTGCCCTAAACTGAATCGCATGTTCTGGATCGTGCTTTCCGGCAATGCATCCAGAGCAAGACACTTCAACGTAGCGTCAATCGACTTGTCATACTTCTCTTGCGCGAGATAGACAAAGCTATATAGCTGCCACATTAGGGCTTTTTCGTGATCGCGGAGACTCTCATTCTCACGCATCTCTTCGAGCTCTTCCAGCGCTTCGGCGTACTTTTCTTGCTCCATGGACTCTTGAATATCAAGCAGTCGTTTATACGCCCACTTGCCAACGGTGAAGTCCTTCTTTCTTGCGACCGTATCTTTCCCGTTAGGACCGGCGCCGCAGGCCGAGACCAGAATAGCGACGATAAAACCCAAAAATAGACGTTGCATTACCATAAACAACTAGGCACCTTCCAGTTTGAAAATTAACCTAACTTCGATCCCGGGCTGCTGCATCGCCAAGCCGTCTACGACTTTTGGCGCATACTTCCATTTACGGATTGCTCGAATAACAGCCGTATTAAACACACCGGGAGGCTCGGCAGCTACGACTATCGGGTTCTCGACCTGTCCTGCCTTGTCTATCGTGAATCGCACGCGTACCCATCCTTCGATTCCTCGCTCTCTCGCCAAAGGCGGATATTGCGGTTCGATTCTCACCAAAGGCACCACCTCGCTGTCTCGAGTGACGGCGCCCAGAGTCGGTCTCCCCTTTCGCATATCAAAACTGATCTCGGGCGCGGGGGCCGCGATTGCCATGGTCGCGAGGTTCTCTACTAGAGACTTTCCGGTATTTTTAGGAGGATCCAAATGAATGTCGGGCATGGCGGGTTGATCCGTATTCAAATTTTTAGTCGGCTTTTCACGCTTCTTGGTCTCTACTTCCGAAGCACGCTTTACTCGTACAAAATCGACTACTCGTGCGAATTGTTTCTTGTCAATAGCGGCATCAGCCATGGCAATAAGCTGATGCATCATGAAAAAGAGCCCGATTGCGACCGCTCCCGCTAAAACGACTGAAATTATATAACGTATAATCGTCATTTCTCTCGCGCCGCTATTGATACGTTGTATACGCCGGCCTCTCGCGAAGCGTCCATGACCCGGACGAGAAGACCATTCTTCGAATTCTCGTCGGCCTGAATAACCACGGAACCCTGTGGGTTTTCAGCGTGTAGACGTTCAATATTAGCTCTGACCGCTCTAACATCTACTTGGCGTTTGTCGATCCATATTTGACCATCGGCGGTGATGGCAACCATGATATTGCCCTGTTCCTTGATTTCCGCGGTGGCGGCCTCCGGGCGGTTAACCTCTATGCCGGACTCCTTGACGAAAGAAGTTGTAACAATAAAAAAAATCAACAAGATAAAAACCACATCCATCATAGGCGTGATGTTGATTTCGCTATCATCTTCCGTCCGTCTCTCTCTACTACGAGCCAGCATATTATCCTCCTTGCTGAGAGATGATGGTTTCAGCAAATTGCCTTTCCTGTTTATCCGCTTTGCGCTCTAATTGAAAGATCACGAACATGCCGGAAAGCGCGGCCACCATTCCCGCCATGGTTGGTACGGTCGCTTTGGAAACTCCCGCTGCTAGAGCGCGCGGATTACCGCTACCCGCGATGGCCAAGACCTCGAATACCTCGATCATCCCCGTTACCGTACCTAATATACCGAGTAGTGGACACACGGCAATTAAGGCTTTTATCATGGGTAGGCTGAAATGAAGCCTGTGTGTAACCTGAGAGATAAGCATTCGACGGATCTTGGCCGTCCGCCATCCGTCGCCCTGGTTGACCTCTTTCCATTTGTTAATTACCAAATAGACATATCGACGATGGGACATTACCAGATACCAGATGCGCTCCAGTATCAGCGTCCACATTAGCAGGGTGACCGCGAAGATCACGATAAGAATATTTCCTCCAAGCTCGATGAAGGCTACGAAAGATTCCCAGATTTGCATCATTGCCACTGACTACTCCTTAGCGGCGCCAGGGGAAAATAGGGCGATTATTCCAGCGCTCTGCTCGTTTAAGATGTCGCCGATGCGGCGGCATATACTAGTCAACCAGCTATGCAAAAGCACGAGAGGAACCGCCACGTATAAACCGAGCATCGTGGTAACCAGAGCTTGTGAGATACCTTCCGCCATCATTTTAGGATCACCGGTTCCGAACAGGGTGATGGCCTGAAAGGTTTGTATCATACCGACAACTGTTCCAAGCAGCCCTAACAGCGGAGCCACCACCGAGATGACTTTAATCGCCCACAAGAACCGCTCCAGGTTACTCGACTCCCGAAGAATGGTCGCATCAAGTTGCGTCTCCAGCTCCTCTCCTTGGATGACGCGCGTTTTACGGGGAATGGCCATCACGCGACCCAATGGATTGTCTTCCTTTATCCGGTCGGGGTGCCTCTGTTGTATTTGAACTTTCCAGCCAATAAAAAGGATATATATAAGTCTGAGTAAACCAAAGGCCAAGCCTGCCAAGCCCAGAATAATAATGATATATCCGATTATTCCACCCTGATCGATACGTTCTCCGAAATCAGGGGTGCTCACCAAAAGACTCAAGATAGAACCCTGTGAAGGATCCACAGCAAACCTCACCAAACCGCCGCTGGGAGCCGCTTCCAGGGCTTGAGCCGTACTCAAGTAGCGCTCAGCGGGCTGCCGTTGTAGCTCAAATAGATTACCATTCTTCCACTCAAGAAACTTACCTCCTGAAATAGAATTAAATACCCCGACTTGAGTCACCTCTTTCTCAATCTTTTGACCGCCGATAATTACCGGCGCATTGAAGCGTATCACTTTCCCCGACTCAACCGCCTGCTGCTGCATAACGAACCACAGCTTCTCTAGTTGTTCTTTGGAAGGTAGCTTTTTACTCTCCGCGAGCTCACCTAAAAACGCATCTCTATCGGGCAGACGGGCGCTTACCATTGAATTCTGAATCAACGTTCGGATGTTACCCGCTGTTTGCCGAACCACTCCGAACAACTCCGCCTTGTTTCCCAGGCGATTTTTCAGCGTTTGCTCCAACTCGGAGAGACGATTCTCGTTTTCTTCGTATTTCAGTTCTAAAACTTCGCTCTCTCGGGTTGCCTGCTCTTCTACGGCTTCGGCTTCAGCCAGTATTTGTTTCTGCTTCTCCTTGCTCGCGGCAAAGGTCGCTTCGCGTTTGCGATTATCCTCTTCCTCGACCTTCCAGCCTTTCTCAACCCGCTTGAGCAAACTATCCAACGAGCCGATATCCGGTTTTTCCTGCCCTTGTTGTGTCAGCGCCGAGTTCTGGCCGCAGAGCCAAACGACGAACAGGGTAAATAAAAAGCAATATAGGCGTTTCATCGGGTCACCTCGGGCGCAAAGACTGGTAATCTGATCAAATCAGGCGCCGCCTGTTTTCGAGCGATGCGAAGAGCTTTGGGGATTTCGCTGAGGTACTCGCGAGGAAGCTCTTTCCAGGACCTGTTCGTTTGGTTCCAGACGCCCGCTTTTTCTCCATCCAACGTTACGTAGACGAGAATCACTCGTCCTACTCGAAGAAAGTTCACCATCTGTTGCTTTCCGTCAAGCGATAGAGAGTCTTTATAGGTCTCTATGGTGCGCGCGTAATCGTTTTCGATCTCATATGCCTCGGTTATCCGACGGTATTTTTCCGAATCATCCACGTCGGCCCGCTTCATGAGATCGCGAAGGTGTTTGATACGAGCGCGACGCTCCTCTATCAAGAAAGGAATATCCAACTCGATGAACGCCTGCAGAGAATCGATCATTCGTGACATGATAGGAATGATCTCTCTGCTGATCTCGGTTACATGGTTGATCTGCTCCCGCAGAGACTGCATCTCTTCCTCCTGCGATACCAGTAGTTCCTTCAACTGCTGGTTATAATCGAATAAGGATTTGGTTCTGCGCTCGCTGTTTCTTATCTGTGTTAGCAGGTCTTCGGTATCGTCGCTTATCTGTTCGACTTTTTTCTGCGACTTCGCGGACTTATCCATACCGCCTTTGACCTTTTTTACTATTTTCTCGACATTGGCCTCTTTTTCTTTATTTTCTATAGGTAATTTCTGTGCGTTTGCTGTACCGCCGCTTTGCATCAGAAGTCCCGCCAACGAGTAGAGAATTACAAGTTGTCCCCGAAGTTTGATCGATGTTTTCATTATTACACCCAGTAATTACTTATAAAGCTGAGGTTTGTATCAGAATTCTTAGAGTTTTTCCTCTTCTGGTATTTGGAAACGCTAGAAGCAAAAGAGAACAGCTAACCTTGGAGCCCCGTTTAGTAACAGCCACCTACGGCAAAACGAGTATCTGGCTGATTGTCGCTCGTCTCTGTTTCCAGGGAAGCGATATATAGCCAATAAGAAAGCCACTTTCAATAGAGACTCCAAGCGGCTCCGCCCGACTCGCGGGTTATAAGCTTAGTAACCGGTTATAACCTCTGCTTTTCGCGAGTTGCAGTGTTTTTTTGTTCAGGATCCAGCGCTCCTTTTATCGCGACGCTATTTGTTATTAAGAGGTTGCCAAGGGGTACAGGTGATGAGATTATCCCCCCGGCTACGAAGGACTTTTTGGTTCCCGTCTTCATAGTCGGTTGGAAGTAATAAAGTCTCTAACGCCGGTCCTTGGAGGAGTTAATGCCTAATCAGTATCACGGAAACATCTCTCGATTGATGCTCCGTTACCGTTTTATAACTGCGGAATTTTTTTTAACTATTGTCGTATCGGTTTTTTTCTACGGTCAAGTGCAAGCGCAAGACGCCGACCCGGAAGAAGAGACGGTTCCCGACGGCTCGCTTGACGACCTACAAGAGCCAGCCGAGGAGATAGAACCGTCGAGCGAAATGGAACAGCAACCTATAGCGCCGCCAGAACCACCACCGGTCGAAAAGAAAGTCGAGGTGAAAGCCGCGCCGATTCCCCCTCCTGTCCTTGCATCGGAGGACAAAAAGAAGGGTGGCGAGGAGGAAATCGTGGTTACCGCGCAGCGCTACCAGCAGAGTCTTCAGGATGCTCCGGTAGCGGTTACGACATTCTCCTCCCAGACGATGGACCGACGTTCTATTGTGAACATCGAAGATACCGGCAAATTTTCTCCCAACCTCGAGCTTCATTCAACCACTCGTCCCGGAGGCGGTAGCTCGGCCTATGCCGCCTACATTCGCGGCATTGGTAATGGCGACTACCAATTTCCAACCGATCCCGGAGTCGGTTTATACGTCGACGACGTGTACATGGCCCGTACGATAGGTGGACTTATGTCGCTTGACGCGGATATCAAGCGGGTAGAGATCATCAAAGGCCCGCAGGGGACGCTTTTCGGCCGCAACACGGTGGGAGGCGCGATCAGCATCGTCACCTACGAACCGGCGACCACGCTCGACCCCGCTGTGAAGGTGTTCACGAGATTCGGTACTTATGGTCGCAAGGATTTCGGGGCGTATGTCAACGGACCGATTGTTTACGATAAAGTCGGCGCCAAGCTCTCTGTGGCAAGCCTTCATTCCGATGGTTACGCGGAGCGGGTGTTGACCGGCGAAAAGCTCAACAACGAGGAACGCTTCGTCTCCCGAGCGGGGCTTCGCTTCACGCTGATCGACGATCTCGATATTCGCTTCGATGGAGACTACAGCAAGCAAGATCAGAAGCCGCCCACGGGAATTTTTCTCGCGTATATCCCGGGTCCTCCGGATGGGAGCACCGCGACCCGCATCGACGCCTACAATCGGGTTGTCGCGCCGGTATACAATCCCGGTCTCGGTCTCCAAGACGGCGACGTATACGACGGGCGATGGATCAGTCCGGGACCGTACAAGAGCTACAGCCTGCAGAAGGTCTATGACCGCTACGAAATAGGAGGTGGGTCGGCGACCATACGCTATGAGCCCATCGACGAGTTCAATATCAAATCGATCTCGGCTCTCCGTACGATGAAGGCGGATATCAGTGTCGATGGTGATCAGACACCGTACTCGATACAAACGTCGGTAACCGACTTCGAGCAACAGCAATTCAGCCAGGAACTGCAGTTCAGCGGGTCGTTGTGGGACGAGTTACTGCGCTACATGGTTGGTTTTTATTTCTTTCAAGAAACGGGAGATGATACGTATTTTACTGAATCGTTCCACGGTCTGTACCAATACAGCGAACCGCTGGATCCGCGCAATGCGGCGGATACCTCGAGGTATTTTAAACTTACCGGGACCAGCCTCGCCGCGTTTACCCAAGAAACTATTCGAATCATACCCGGCCTTCACCTTACGGGAGGCGTACGAGTTAACCGCGACATGAAAGAGTTCTCGTACAGTAATCTTTTTCCGGAGACCGGTGAGTATAGGGTCAATCCGACCAGTGATACCGGAGAGTGGGACTCGATTACACCAAAGGCCGGTATCGACTGGAAACCGATCGAACAATTGATGGTTTATGCCATCTACTCGTGGGGCTTCAAGAGCGGCGGTTTCGGCCCTTCAAATGCGGACACCATGCCCTCGCCGGAGTATGATCCGGAAAGAGTTACGGCTTATGAGCTCGGGGTGAAGACGGAATGGCTCGACCGCAGGCTGACCGCCAATTTGGCTGGATTTTACAACGACTATCGCGATATTCAGCTTACTGTTCAAAAGCTCGACGAGGTGACCGGCGCCAACGTCAGAGTAACGCAAAACGCGGGCTCCTCGGATATCATAGGTTTTGAAGTCGAGCTCGGCGCTATGCCGATCGATCCGATCATGCTCAATGTCGGAGTTGGCTACGTGGACGCTAAGTTTGCGGACTTAACTCAAGGAGCGATAGATACCGGCATGGCGGACGGCGACAGAGTCCCTCAGATTCCAGAATGGTCGATTAACGGCGGGGCGCAATACAGCTTGGGTATCGACAGCGTCGGCGAGTTTACGGCGCGCGGTGACGTGACCTACAAGGGCGAGCACGACCTAACCGCAGCGGATAACTCTGAACCTTCCGACTCCGAAAAGGGCTACGTACTTTTTGGCGCGCGCCTATCATTCATTCCCCAGGGCCTGGAGGAACTCGAACTATCGTTGAACGGCGTAAATCTCGCTGATACGGTTTATTATGTGTATCACGCTACCCTGCCACCTACAGGTCAAGAAATCGCATTGGCCGGCACACCTCGGCTGATCTACTTCATGGCCAAATACGACTATTAGCCCGGATAATTCACGACTGCGCGAATTAGCTCGAGTCGACTGCTTCCGAGGAACGCGCTTCGACATGGCGCAACTGTCGTGCCCTGGTCGACGGAATCGCGGCTTCTGACTGGGATTGCTCGGCAGCGCGTAACTCAATAGCCTCTTGCTGCTCGGCAATAGTCAACAAGGCAATCGCGCCGCAGACGAAAAGAAGCGCGATCCAGTCAGCGGTTTCGACCGCTCGGCCGGAGAAACATAGCCAAAAGATAAGGGTAGCCGTGGTCCCGCCTACGAGCGAAGTCAGCCGATTAACCAACACTGAAAACGTGGCCGTCCTTCCTTTAAACATGAATAACCCCACCGAAAAAAAGACGGAAATGCCAACCGTCATGCCGGCCAATACCGCACCGCTCCAATAGGGTAAGGGCGTGGTTATCGCGACGCGAACCAGTGATATTTGATGGTTATCCAAGGGAAGCGTAACCAAGACCGCGGTGACCAAAACGAGCGTGACCGCTACGGTGAACTGCTCTATGGCGAAGAATCCTTTATTGTCGAGCTTGACCGTCTTGCCTCGGGTATTTTTGAAATAATTCATCAGATAGATGCGAACGCCGTAGGCGAATATGTAACTTAAACAAATAGTGAGTGCCGCCGGGTTGCGTACGAAGTCGAACGCTCCGTCGGACGATCCTTCCCGTCCTACTACATTCGTCGTTGACTGCCCGTCGAGCCAGCCGACATATAGATGAACGCCGATGGCGCACAACGCGAACAAAACGGCGACATTCGCCGCCCAATGGACTTTCTTTTTCAGGATGCCCTGGCGAATCTGAATTTCGTCAACCACCCGGCCGATGACAATTACGCTACCCCGCATGATGGTCATGGCCGTCATCACGGTGATAGGGAGCGTGAACATCAGCGTTGTGGCGGGTAAGATCACGGCACAACAGATACCGGAGGGTATGATGTACAAGAGTTCGCTGGGCAGATCCATTCCCATCCACGTAATCCGCCGATTGGATTCGAGTCTATACCAACGAAGCGCGATCACCACGGGAACTATCAACAAGCTCGCCCCGGCGCTGCTGTACACCAAAAACGAAATGCTATGCATGCCGTGCGCCAGGAACCACTTGATCATGATTCCTATGATCACCGATAGAGAGAAGTAGCCGAAGCACAGCTGCATTAAGCGACCTGTGCTACCTTCCGTTGTCCGCCACATATTGAATCGAGCGTTTATCACAACTCGGAGCGAATGCCAAGCTGAATACCGGCGTCTCTATAACTGACATTATTCGATAGCGTTCATTTTCGAACTTACGAGTTGGTCCGTTGTCGTAGCCAAACAGCGGTACCCCCCTGAACGGTTACGTTTGATCAAGCCGCGAGCCCTTATCGGACGATACCCGCTCTTCTCAGGTTTTGGATCTGCGCGTGATTCAAGCCCAAATTCTGCAAAATCTCATCGGTATTTTCCCCAAGTGTTGGGGGGGGTGCTATCTCCGTTTGGTCGACATCTGCGAGTTTGAATCCGGTACCAAGAGTTGTTCCGCTCGCGTTCGAGCCCTTAATAGAAAAACGACATTTGAGTGAACGCTCGGTGAGCTGAGGATGATCTATGATTTCCGGTATCGAGCGAATCGCTGAAGCAGGCACATGATGTTGATTGAGAATCTCTTCCCATTCGATCGCTGATTTTGTACGCAAACCGATCTCGAGTTGGGTGCGTAACTCGACTTCGTTAGTCAGTCGAGATTCCCGGCTGATAAAGCGGCGGTCCTCAATCAAATCGGACCGATTAATGCATTTACACAACGATTCATACTGTTTTTGGGTGTTCGCTCCGATAGAGATTAGGCCTTCGCCCGCTGAAAAGGTATCTGCGGTCGGGCTGTTACTAAAACCTCTATTGCCGACTTTCTTCGGCAGGTCGGCGGCGATCAGGTAGGGCGCAACCATCGATATCATCAGCACCAATGAAGTATCGAGCATTGCTACATCGATATATTGTCCGTTGCCGTAACGTTCTCGTTGTAAAACGGCACACACCACGGCAAATGCCGCGCTGTAACCGGCGAAGGTATCGAAAACCGGAAAACCGACTTTGGTGGGAGCGCTGCCCGGTTCACCGGTCAGCGGCATCACGCCACCCATGGCTTGCATGGTGTGATCGTAAGCGGGGCGGTTCTTGAGCGGGCCGGTTTGACCGAAGCCGGAAATGGAACAATAGATAATGTCGCTCTTTATTTTTTTTAGGTCGTTATAACCGTATCCGAGCCGTTCCATTACTCCGGGCCGAAAATTCTCGACCACCACATCTGCTGTTTCGACCAAACGAAGGACGATATCGCCCGCCTCCTTTGCCGATAGATCCAAGGTAATGGACATCTTACCCGTATTGATGCCGAGAAAAGGCGGCGCCATGTGTTTAAACTCGGGACGCGTATCGTAGTGTCGCATCATATCGCCGTCGTCCGGCCGCTCGATTTTGATAACCTTAGCACCGAGCATCCGCAAATTGTGCGTGCAAAACGGCCCGGCCATGATATGGGTGAAATCGATGACTGTTATCCCGTTTAGAGGCGGGGGCATAACGATCTCCTTATAAATATCAGAGTGCAGCGACTCTCATCTATACCTTAACGTTGCAAAAAATTCGTCGGCGTAAAGCGCTTCGCTTGCGAAAAATAGCGCGAACTAAGGGCGTGCTCACTTTTGGGGGACCTCACTTAGGGTGCACGAAGCTGCGGCCCAAAAAAAGTAAGCGTTCAGGGGGGCAAACAAGTCGGCGGCCAATTCGCCCGTAAAACCGAGCGCGCCCGCAGGGCCGGCGAGGATGGTA
>JAFGIB010000040.1 GCA_016929805.1 Deltaproteobacteria bacterium
AGGGGTACTGCTGTTTGACTACGACGGCGGCCAATTCATCCCGTAAAACCGGCTTTCGTCCTCGCGCCGGCTCGTCAGGTACAGCAAATACCATCCTCGCCGGCCCTGCGGGCGCGCTCGGTTTTACGGGCGAATTGGCCGCCGACTTGTTTGCCCCCCTGAACGCTTACGGTTGCTCAATCGCGATGCAGCGCAATAGTAGTTGATGTCGGAAATGAGAATTATCTTTGCCTTTATTGGAGTTATCTCGTTTTTATCGGTCGGATCTGTCGCCCTAGCCGAGAGGCAGCATCAAGTAAAGATTGGGCAGAATTTGGCGCGAATTGCGAGCCGATACGGAATCTCGGTAGCCGAATTGGCGGCTGCTAATGGTTTGTCTCGAAATTCAACCATACGAGAAGGGCAGCTGCTAATCGTACCAGCTCGGGGTGAGGTATATGTTGTCGAGGGAAATACGCTCTCGGGCATAGCAAAAAAATACAACATCGCTGTAACCGAGCTTGCGAAACAGAATCGAATAGCGCCGACTTCAAATATTCGGCCGGGCCAACGTCTGATTCTACCGGGATTCGAAGCTGCGGCAGAGCAAGAAAACGCCGAGAAAAGGTGGGGGAAACCCAAGCGTCCGGGGGTTGTCACCCTATATCGTGTCTGGTCCAAACAAGAGGTAAGGCTTCGACTCGTTAGTACGAACGGTCAAGTTCGGCCTGCCGCCATAAAACAACTGCAATATTTATTCCGGTCAAAAAACACCCGGAGGGTAAAACCCCCTAATCGAAGACTCGTACTGCTGATCGCCCGGATTTCTGACCATTTTGGAGGCCGGAAAATCAACGTCATAAGCGGATATCGAGAAGCGAGTGGATTCACAAAGCTCAGCAGCCGGCACGTTTCGGGAAAAGCCATCGACTTTCGGATTCCAGGAGTGCCCGAAAGGGTTATTGCGGACTACTGCCGAAAATTCGACAACGTGGGAGTGGGCTATTATCCAAACAGCCGTTTTGTGCACCTCGACGTCCGCGATAAAAACGCTTTCTGGACGGATATATCAAAGCCCGGCGAGCCTCCACAGGTAGATCGTCCATCCGAGGCGGGGGAAGAAAACGAAGAGGTTGAAGTTGACGATGAGGCGCCCGACGATGAAACGGCGCCGGCGGCAGCGATTGGCTCTGACGCATCGATCTAACGCCAATTTATATTAAGGAAAATCGACGCGGGGTGCGCCTCGGCTATCGATGCCGTATTACCTGAACCATCGGCTCGGCTCGCCCGCTATCGATCAATTCTACCTGCACCTGGTAGGTCTTCTCTAGGACATCTTTATCAATAACCTCCAAAGGTGTACCGGCGGCGACAACCCGGCCTTCGTGCATTAGAACCATGCGGTCTGCGAAACGCGCCGCCAAGTTGATGTCGTGGCTTACACAAATGACGCCCATAGGCCAATCGTGGGCGACGCGCGTCATCATTTCATGAATGATGAGCTGATTGCGGATATCCAAATGGCTGGTCGGCTCGTCGAGCAACATCACCCTCGGTTGTTGAGCCAACGCCCGAGCGATCATAACCCGCTGCGCCTCTCCTCCGGACAGCTCATCGAGCGTTCGATCCGAGAAAGCTCTCGTCTGGGTCATCTTCATCGCTTCCGCCGCGATTTTCAGATCGCGATCGTCGGTCATGCCCAACAGTCCGGTATGCGCGTAACGACCCATCAACACCACCTCAGTAACGGAAAATGCAAACGCGCTCTGGGGCAGGTGCGGTACGTAGGCCATATATTTGGCCAACTCAGAGGGTGAGTACCCGTCAATCGATCTGCCATCGAGATCGATCCGGCCTTTCTCAAGTCTAAGCTGATTCATTAGACACTTCAAAAGCGTGGTCTTTCCGCAGCCGTTCGGTCCTAATATGCAGGTAAACTGCCCTATCGAGGCTTGAAAATCGATACCGCGAAGCACCGGCGTTCCCGGCTGATAACGAAAACATATCTCGGCGGCATCTAAAATCGGCTTAAGGCTCATCAAGACAACCTCGTCCGGCGTCGCCCGCGGAGCAGCCAAATAAAGAACGGGCCTCCCAGAAAAGCGGTGACGATACCAACGGGAAAACCGCCCAAGTCAGCCGCAATGCTGATATAGCGACAAAACGTATCGCAAAGAATTAAAAACATCGCGCCGACAAATCCGCAAACCACTGCTAATCGACGATGGTCCGGTCCGAAAACCATGCGGCATATATGCGGGATAAATAGGCCCAAGAAACCGACCGGGCCGACCATTGAAACCGCGCAGGCCGTGACCAGCCCCGCGCAAACAAAAGTCTCAATGCGAAGCCTTCGAATCGGCACACCGGACGTGGCCGCCACCCCGTCTCCCAACCCGAGGGTATTATAAGCCGCTCCTCTTAATAGAATATAAACACACGCGCCAATTATGCATATACCGCAAAACAATAGCTGATCGGGCGCTACGGTATCGGGAACCTGTCCGATGCTCCAACCGACAAAGCTCGTTAGCGTATGGGGATCGATGAATAGATAAACCGCAACGATAATCGCCGTATTTATCGAGTTGATCATCACACCGGAGAGAATCAACGAGTACGGGTCGATATTACCTCGCTGCTGCGCGACCGCGTAGACCACCGCGCAGGTCGTCACGGCACCGACGAACGCAAGCGTCGGTATCGTCGCGACTTGGACCGAGGTCGTTCGAGCCGCGAGGCTCAGGCCGAAGATGACGCCAACGCCGGCTCCCGACGAGATACCGAGGATATAAGGATCCGCCAGTGGATTCCTCAACAAAGCCTGCAGCGCCAAACCCGCGATCGACAGCCCGCCTCCGACGAGTCCAGCGGCGATGATACGGGTCACTCGGCCCTGCCAAATAATGCTCTGCCAGAAACACCAACCCGCGTTCTCAACCACCGAAATCGGACCTGAGAAGCTACAGAGAAACGCGGCCACCAGAGTCAACATCGCAAGTAGTAAAGCCAGAGCCCTCAGTTGCGACAGAGACAGCGGCGATCGATAGTTATCCATGATGGCTAGCATATACCCTACTGGTGTAGAAAGGACGAGCGGAGCGGTCCGCGACAACGGATTATTCGCACGATAAGGGACAGCCCTTATGGTAGAGAAGGATGGAGAATTTTCGCCAAGGGTAGCGCGATCTCTGCGATCCGGGTTGAAGGAAAGGTCCAACGCCGATCGCTGACGATCTCGACGCGCTTGAGGCCGATTTGAGGTTGATCGATATAACGCGACCACTTTTGCCTGGCCCGTTCGCCGCCGCTCTTTTCCGACGGATCGATTTGGCAGATGAGGACTTCAGGTTTGGTGGCCAAGAGACTCTCGGTATTCGTCTTCCGCCAGACCTGTCGGCCCGGCAAATCGCGACCCACGTTAATTCCTCCCGCGGTCGTGATCAAATCGTCGATAAAGGTTCCGGGACCCGCGGCCATGGTTTCATAAGAGCCCATACCCAGGATAAAAGCTACCCGTCTTTTTCCAAGGCCGGCTACCATTGCGGCGACAGCGGCGATTTTCGCCTGAAATGAGGATATGGTATTTTCCGCCAAGCCGGGCCTTCCGGCGATTTCGCCGATCTTTCGAGCGCTGCGTAGAATGTCGGAAATGGTTTCGATTTTAAACGACTCCAAGCGAATTTTCGTGTTAAATCGCTTTAAATTTCGAAACCGTCCGCGCGGACCTTGAAAAAAAACATGGGTCGGCTTGACCGAGAGCAACGCTTCGGTGTCCACCGTCATCATATTGCCGACAACCGCCCGTCGTATTCCTCTCGGTAGGATACAGTACTTGCTGACCCCGACGATTTTTTCGCCCAGCCCAATATCGAACATAATATCGGTGATAGCCGGCGAAAGGCTAACCGCTCTCATGCCTGCGGCTTGTGCCGACGACTCGATGCGCTTACCGCAACCGAACGCCATCAACGCCGAGAGTAAAACCAAAAGAACCAGTGATCTGCAATTCATATACCGACCGTCGAGCGAGGAAAATCGTCGAGCTCTAGCGATGTAGGGAAATAGAGCCAATTGAGGCTAGACCGTCAAGCAGCGGGAAGGGTTATTCGCGAAATAGTCGTTCGCAGGCGTATTCGCGAACGGGTTGAACGGCCGCGTTCATTTGCAGATGGCGATGCTCCGGTAAACGCTTTTTTTGTAAGCGTTCAGGGATCAAACAAGTCGGCGGCCAATTCGCCCGTAAAACCGAGCACGCCCGAAGGGCCGGCGAGGATGGTACTCGCCGTACCTGACGGTTGTCGGTGAAAACGTACAAAGCGGAGCGGACGCGAGCCCGCGAAACTATGCGTTTCCACCGGCAGTCCGCAGGGTCCGAAGGGCCGGTCGTTAGATAATCATCTGACAGGGAAGCAACGTCCCTATCAGTTTTGGGGGAAAGTAATGTTTGTGTCGTCGTAATTGCCGGAAAGCAGTATTGCTTGCCAGCGCTCGTCTCCCTCCAAATAAACCTTCTGGAAGGCTAGCCCCCAAGACCCCTCCATACCGCCTCCCGATGTGGGCTGGCCCGCGTGGCCGGAGTTGACCGTTACGATCATCTTGGGGGTGGTCTCGGGCATCTGGTTGTATGCAGGCGTCCCGTGACTACGGCAAGACGCGATTCCATCGCTTGAACCACATACGAACAGCGTGGGCACCGTGACCCCCTGACCCGTCGGTCCCCACGGCATCAGCGCGACCGAGCTCAACAGGCTCGAGTCTCTGCTGGCGGCGATGGTCGTTCCACCGCCTCCCATCGAGAACCCCGAGGTGCCGTAACGTCCCGCGAGTTTTTGGTATAGCTGGCTGCTGCTGTTTTCGTTCTCCGCCTTAAACGCCTCGATTCCCTCGAGCAACGCGTTGGCGCGCTGGTTCGGCTGGTCGCCGCTGCCGGTCACCACGATCATGGACACGATTCCCCAAGAAGCGTATAGAGGTCCCCATCTACCCGTCTGCATGCTGGCGCATCCGCCGCTACCCATGAAGCCGTCCGAAACGGCTACCGCCGCAAAAGGCGGCTCGGCGTCCGTCGGATAGTACACGCAGCCTACCCCTCTAAGGTCGTAGCTTTCCGAACCATAGGGTCCGTTCTCAGAGGTTAGCGCCGTAGGATCCGGACCGTGGCACAGGCAGTTGCCGTTTGCTTTCGGGCAGCAGGTCCCGGTGCCCGTCCCGGTTTCAGGTTGCGGTCCTGTTTCGGCGCCGCTCGTCGAATCCGGCGTTTCTCCGTCGCTAATGCCGGAGTCGAAGACGTCTGGAACTAAAGCATCTGACGGAACTGCTCCGCCTGCTCCTCCGGACGCGCTGCTTCCGCCGCTCCCCCCGGAGACGCTACTCCCACCGCTTCCTCCAGTAACCGGCGGAGGAGCGGTATCGGGAACGCCGGTGTCGACCGGTTGAGAACCGCTCGCGCCTCCCGAACCCGACGCTGGTGCGGCGGCAGAACCGCCGGACCCTTGATCCGTTGCGCCGCTTTCTTCAGTGCACGCAACAGCGAATACAAAGCTGGTTATAAGTAGCATAAAAACGGTAAACCGTCTCGCCTTTAAAAAATCCTTATTCGGAACGAAAGCCCCGTTTTCTACGTAATTACTCATCGTTCTTTCTCTCTTTCCTTCTAAAAAAGTGCCCGGTGGTAACTCGCTAACAGCCGCTCCAAAGGGAAGGGACGGCGGTAACGGCGGGAGGTGTGACAACGGGTAAAAAAAAGTCGTCGCGTCTCTTTCGTCTACTCGCCGTGCTCGGCGCGCAGCTCGCTGTAGATATTTTCGGCCACTAACTACCGCTCGATTGCGCTTCGTCGCGTACCTCGAAGCGTGCAAAGAGAGCGAAGCCCATCGAAAAGCGAGACCGCCAGTAACTCGAGTCTCCGGTAGCGGACACGGCGCGCACCGCTCCGGGCATATTCTCGCTTTCCACTCGCTTCGAAAATCGAACATCTCTCAAAAACGTTTCAACCTCTTTTTCGTCCGCGTGTACACCTATTACTAAGTAGTATAGTGTGATGTGTAATATGTGTTCAATAGTTATTGTATCGATCTGTACGTTTTTGTATCATTATCGAACGTTCATTAATTATTAGAAACGCTGGTATAACGCGAAGCTAACGACAGTATCCCAACCCGCAAACGACGAACGACGCCGAATCCGTAAGCGTTCAGGGGGGCAAACGAGTCGGCGGCCAATTCGCCCGTAAAACCGAGCGCGCCCGCGGGGCCGGCGAGGGTGGTAATTGCTGTACCTGACGAGCCAGCGCGAGGACGAAAGCCGGTTTTACGGGATGAATCGGCCGCCGTCGTGGCCAAATAGCACTACCCCCCTGAACCGTTACGGCATAAAGCATTGGTATCGCTTACTGCACGTTCGCTAGAGCTGAATTTCGAAAGGCGCCCGCCTCGAGTTCGTTTTTGCCGTTTACGCGGGATGGCGTGACTTCTTAAGAAGTCGCGGCAAACGTGTCATTTCTAGCGAAGCGAGAAATCCTAAACAAAGATTTTCCGTCGCCTTTGGCTCTTCGAAATGACAATTTTCGCCGTCTTTTCACCGTTTTTTTGAAGTTACGGAATGACTTCCCGAAGAGTGTCGAACGCGAAAATTTCATGCGAATTTCCGAGTCAGTGCCTTCCGCAAATAAGGTCAGGGAAATAGGACCCGCTGCAAAAGGTGATATCGGCGGTTTTTGTGCTAACAATTGTCAC
This sequence comes from Deltaproteobacteria bacterium, assembly GCA_016929805.1. Classification (GTDB taxonomy): domain Bacteria; phylum Myxococcota_A; class Polyangia; order Polyangiales; family JAFGIB01; genus JAFGIB01. The sequence goes on from JAFGIB010000040.1 coordinate 6,720, forward strand.
GAACCGAGCGTTAGCGTTTCGTGAGGAGTCAAAACGCCCTTGATATTCTCCCGTCGATTAACCGAGATTGTTTCCGAACCGGCGGAACCGCGAGAGGTAGAATGCTGAGACTTTTTATAATAAGTAACATAGTTTGTCTGGGATCGATGTCGATGATAAACGGTTACGCCGCCGCGCAACAGCAAGAGGTTTCGGTTTCAACCGACGAAAAGTCGAAAGCCGAGGCGGCGGCGAAGACCGAAACGGCCGACAAGCCTCAAACGCCCGCGTCCGAGCCGCAGGTTACGAAAACGGAAACGCCGGATTTGCCGTCTCAGACGCCCGCGACGCAGCGACCTGGCGAGCGAACCGTTGCCGAAGCCCCCGACGCCGCCCCTTCCCAGATCGCGCCATCACCGCTTCTCGAAAGTAAGGGCAAGAAGTGTATTCCAGCGTGCCGATCCGGTTTCGTTTGCCATCAAGGCGCGTGCGTCTCCGCTTGTAATCCCCCGTGCGAGCCCAATCGGCGTTGCTCGCCCGAGGGCGAGTGCGTCGTCGTTTATACCGGCAGGTATTCCGATGATGATGGAGAATACGCGCCCGAGGAACAGCCGATTGACCCCCATCACACCGGTCTGTTTCTCCATTTCGGTTTCGGGCTCGGCTACAGCGATCTCTGGAGAAACAAGGGCGACGAAGTAGAGCTATGGGGGGGATCGACCCATTACGCGGTCGATCTCGGCTGGGCGGTGATCGAAAACCTGATCGTTCACGCGCGCCTCGCGTTCGACGACGCCACGGACCCGGTTGTCGAGTACGATGGAAGGAAATATGTCGACGTGCGGCGAAGCTATGTCTTCGTATGGAAAACCCTGGCGGCGGTCACTTATTATATTATGCCTATCAACCTGTACGGAACAGCCGCGATCGGCATCGAGCGAGCAGACATTACCATCGATGATATCAGGCTTTATGACGGGCTGCGCACCAAGGGAAGCGATGTCGGATTTGCTCTAGAGGTGGATATCGGCAAGGAGTGGTGGGCCGAGTCGGAGTGGGGCGTGGGTTTGTCCGGCAAGTTCGGTTACGCGAACCTTCCGCCTGAAGACTCCAGCTCGCTGAGTGACAGGCTGCACGTGATAACCAGCGGTGTTCTTATTTCTATTACGTATAATTAGCCCCTCGCGGGCGGTCCGTCCTGCGGCCGTCGCTTCCACTCTGCGCAAACCGTTCGATAAAGCGCTCGCGTTTTCTCGGCGATCGAGGCCCACGAGAAGTCCCGCTCGACCCGCTTGCGACCGTTCTCGCCAAACCGCCTCGCCAGCGCGGTATCGGAAAGCAGCCGATTAACCGCCTCGGCCAACGCGCGCGGATTCGCGGGCTCGACCAGGATTCCGGTCTCGCCGTCCACGACGGTCTCCAAAATCCCTCCGACCGAACTCGCCACTACCGGGGTTTCGCAGGCCATGGACTCCAGGTTGATAATCCCAAACGGCTCGTACACGGAAGGGCAAACGAATACTCGCGCGTTGCTGTACAGCTCAACATATTGCTCTTCCCGCAGCAACGAGTTAATCCAGACGACGCGTGGTTGCTTTTTCACCTTCGCGGCGATTTCTTCCTCCACCTCCTTGGTGTCCGGAGCGCTGGTACAACAGACACACATCACCCTTTCGTCGACCCATTTCACGGCGTCGATCAGATGGACCATCCCTTTTTGGCGCGAGGTGCGGCCGACAAAGAGAATGTAGTCCGAATTAATCCCGAAGGCCTTGCGCGTCTCGTCCGTACGCGTGGGGCGATACAGCTCAAGGTCGATGCCGTTATGGATCACCTCCACCCGCTCGGGCGATACATCCATCAATCGCAGGATATCCTCGCGCGCGTGATTTGAAACGGCAATCACGCGATCAGCATTTCTCAGCGCCAGTCTCTCGGCCCACATGGAGAGACGGTAGGAACGGCCGAGCTGCTCCTCCTTCCAGGGTCTGCGCGGTTCTAGGCTGTGCACGGTACAAATCAAGGGGATGTCGTAAAGCACCTTCGCCATATATCCGGCGAACGCGGCGTACCACGTATGGGTATGCACCAAGTCGCTGTCCACCTTGTCTCGCACGATCGAAAGGTCGACGGAAAAGGTGCCTAGAGTCGAGTTGAACTTCGCCTCGTTGCCTTCCCACATTCGTTCCCAGGTCCGGTAGCCGCGCACGGTGAGATTACCCTTTTGCTGTCGCTGCTCGCCGAAGCAGCGAACCTCAACTTGCATCGATTTCGCCAGCTCTTGAGTTAAAAATTTCACGTGCACGCCGGCGCCGCCGTATATATTCGGCGGGTACTCTTTGGAAATAAAAGTGACTTTCATCGCGACCGTCTCTCGATTCGTCTCAAGGCATCCGCAGCGTGGTACCCGAAGTAATGGTCCTTCCGATCTCGTCCGATCCGGCTCTTGGATAAATGATGCAATTTCGACCGATGCGAGCCCCGTTCGGAACGACAACCTCCATCCCCAGCACCGTCGCACCGCAGCTCAAGGAGGTCGGGAGTTCCCGGTTCGGCAACGTTTCGTCCCCGATGCCCACCCGCGCCTCCTTACCTATCACGCAGCGTTTGTCGCTGATCACCATGTCGACCTTAGCGCCCGGTTCGACGACGGTGTCATTCCACAGAATCGAGTTTTTCACCACCGCTCCCTTGCCGACTTCCACGTTGGGGGAGAGAACAGAACGCTCGACCCGGCCGTCGATTCGGCATCCCGCACAGATCAGCGAGTCGATGACCTCGGCGTGCGGGCCGAAACGGGTCGGACCGGGCGGCGCAACCCGCCGGCCGAGCGGATTGGTTCTCACGACCCTTTTAGAGAAATCAATCCGTGGAGAATCTCCGAGCATATCTTGATGGACTCGGTAGTACGCGTCCAGGGTACGCGTATAGTCCCAATCGCCGTCGTGAACCCAACCGTACGCGGCGCGCCGCTCGATCATCCGCGGTAGGATGTCGTCGTAGATCTGAAACGACGTGGGCTTGGCCGAGCGCTCCATCAAGGAGGTGAGCTCCTCGATCAATGCCTCGCTACGAAATACGTATACGGTCATCGACGCCAGGTTGGTCCGGGGATGTTCCGGCTTTTCCATGTAACTGACGATACGGCCCTGGCTGTTGAGCTCCGCTATTCCGAAACGAGAGGCATTTTCGTTTACCGGGGTAAAGGCGACAGTTACGTCGGCCGCGCGCTCCATGTGAAATCTCAACATCGGCTCGAAGTCCATAAAGTAAGCGTGGTCCGCGCCCACTACCAATACATCGTCCGCCCGGTGCATATGAAGAAAGTCGATATTCTGGTAAAGCGCGTCCGTGGTACCGTGCTGCCACTCTTCGTGATCGGGACCGACGTAGGGGGCGAGGATCCGTACGCCCCGTTTCGCGCCGACGAAATCCCACGCGAGTCCGATGCCGACGTGGTCTATCAGCGATGAGGGCCGGTACTTCGTGAGGATGCCGACGTTCTCGATCGACGGCGTACTGGCGAGATTGGTCAGCGTAAAATCAATCACCCGATAACCGCCGCCGTACACAACCGCCGCTTTAGGACGAAAAAACGTTAATACCGACAGTTCTTTGACTCTACCGCCCGCGAATACAATTGCTGTGGTTTTGCGCATCCGACCTCCTTTTCTTTTTAAGAACGGACCCCGGTAATCGCCTACGATAACGTGATAAAAACGATGACTAGCAGCGGCAAGCCTCGAGTTGCGCCTACGGGCTCGCCTCGTCCTCTATATCCGATCCGTACGGCGTCGTCTCTTTCAACGGTTGCTTCTCGGATCGCTCGTCCGACGGATTCGGTTCCAAAACCGGCGTTGTCATCGAAGGTCGAGGCTCACTAGAAATCGGAGCGGTCCAATCATGCCCTTCCAAGTGCTGAAGAGCTTCCTCGAATTCCACTTCTTCCTTTTCCGGCGGTCGAACGGTTCGGGATCTCTTCTTGTCGGTCGTCGCCTCGCCGACCGGTTTAACCGGGTTAGACGCGAGCTTTAGGTTAACCGCCACAATTTTTCTATCTATCGTTTGCTCGATCACTTGGGGTTGATAACCCGGCTTTTCCAAGCGTATTTCCAACATCTTGCCTACCTGGGCTTGCGCGCCGGTGATCTCGAAGGACAGCGGCGTTTGACCCATGATTCGTTTTCCGATAACAACCGTGGCTCCCGCTGGATTGGAAGTGACCTCGAGGCGAACCGTCGGTTCAGATTTTTTTTCCTCGCGCTTATCCAATTCGTCGACCGTGAAAACCATATCCTTATTCCCGATAGCTGAACCGGTTGCGGTTTTCTGATTCGCGAGAGGCGTGGATCCCGCCGGCGACTTTTGCACCTCTACGGACGAAGGGCCGGTTTCCTTGGAATTACCGAATGCAAAATAGGCTCCGGTGATAACCAGCAGCACGGCCGCCGTTACCACGGGAAAAATCCAGTTCAGATTCCAGTCGCTAGCCGGGCGCATCGCTTCCGGGATTTCGTCGTCGATAGCCATTCGTAAACCCGGGGAGACCGGTCGGGAAGAAGCTTGTTGCGGCAACGTGTTGTTCGGTATCGAGCTTTTCGCCTGCGGAGCTAACGAAACCAGCCCCGAAGCGGAACGGTCTATCAGCCCCAACTGTTGCGCGACCTGACGTAGCTCCCCTATAACCTCGTGTATATTGCGATATCTTAAAGCCGGATCTTTCGCAAGACACCGCAACACCAGCTTCTCTAATGCTGTTGGTACGGCAGCCTGCGGATTTACCGCGGCCATCGAGGGAGGTTGCTGGTAGAGATGCGCCTTTAGTATGTCCAACGGATTTTCGCGATCGAACGGTACGACTCCCGTCAACATCTGATAAAGCATGACGCCCAGAGCGTAAATGTCGGCGCGGCCATCCACCGGTTGCTGGCGGATGATCTCCGGTGACATGTATTTGGGAGAGCCCGGCAATAGATCCGGATTGCTTTCGTCCAACGTGCTCATTCGCTTCGCGAGACCGAAGTCCAGTAATTTGACCATCTCCTCGCCGTCGTCGCCGAGCGTCAGAATTACATTTCCAGGCTTCAAATCGCGATGCACGATGCCCTTGGAATGTGCTTCTCGAAGCGAACGGCAAACCTGCTCGACGATGGCAATCACCCGTGGCAGCGGCATCAGTCCCCGTTTTAGCTCGCGGTCCAGCGATCTTCCGGAGACCAGCTCCATGGCGATATAGTAGATACCCTGGTCGTAGCCGTAGTCGAATACGGTGACGGTATGAGGGCTCTTTAGCTTGGCCATGATGGCCGCCTCGTGAAAGAACCGCTTATGAAACTCTGGATCGCCCTCGCCAAAATAACTCGCGCTCAGCACCTTTAAAGCGACCTCGCGCCCTAAAGCGATTTGCTTGGCCTGGTACACCTTGCCCATGCCGCCTCGCCCAAGCAGCCTTTTCACGCGATAACGCCCGCTGATAAGGCGACCGATTAGCTGATCGTATTCCTCGCGCGGTTCCGGCACTGTATTACGGCTCCTGGCACCCATAAGAGAGGTCTGATAATAGCACCTACCGCTGTCTGTTACCATGGGAGCGTAAACCTTAACGTTGCAAAAACTCCGTCGGCGTAAACCGCTTTCGCTCGAGAAAAAACGCACGAACTATGCGCGTGCTCACTTCTTTTGAACCTCACTTAGTGTGCACAAAGCTCGGGTCCAAAAAAAGTTCCGCGTGCCGTTATTTCGCACGTTTTTTCGCCTTTCCGCTCGACGTTTTTATTCGATAAAGGTTATTCGATCTCCCCCGTTTCGATGTTGAAAATCGCGTCGTTATCAGCGGGTGGCAGATCGGTCTGAAGGCTCTTTAGGTAGCCCGCTAGCACGGAAACCCCGAGATCCGAGCTAGCCATATAGCCCTCGACTTGCAGCCGACTTTGCTCGCTCGGATCTTCGTCGCCGGCATAGTGTGCGAGTAGCGTCTCGACCGCTATCGGCCTCATCGCCAGAGCATCTCGCTCGGAAACCCCAAGCAGATTGAGATAGTCGACGGCTAAATTATCGATGCCGGAGTGAAGAAACCGCTTGGAATATTCGAGAAAATCGAGGTCGTCCGTGTCGAAGTCGATAGAATCGACGAATTCGCTCGTGATCTCGACGCGACCGTTCTTTTCGATGCTCACCTTTCTAAAGGGGTCCGGATAGGTTATCAAAGAGCCGGTTTCAACGTCGAACAGAAACAGGTCGCTCTCTTGCCAGCTCTGCTTGGTTATGTCCTGTGCGTGATAGTGGCCGGAAAAAACCAGCCGTAGACCCGCTTCAGCCACCCGGCGCGAGACCTGCATCCAGTCGTCAACCACATACTCGTCTCCTAAAAGCGGCAACTTGGACTGTTCAGTGAAGTGCTCGACGAGGTTGTGGTGCATAAATCCAAAAAACGACTTCTTTTTTTGCTTGGCCTCCGCGACAACCCTTTCGATCCAGCTCAGCGTCGATTCGCTTAAAGCCCCGCTGATCTCCGAGATTCCGCTCGCCAAATTATCCCGGTACTTACACGAATCGATCGCCAGCACCCACAGACCCTCTACCGGTTCCGCCAGGTACCCGAGCGAGTCCGGGGCGCGTTCGATCGCCTGCCGGTAGCCGAAGTCCGCGTACAGCTCGGCGAACTCTTCGGGCGTTACGCTGTCCACCGGAATCGTGGTCTCGCCCTCAAACGAACGCGCATCGGGATTATTGATGTCGTGGTTTCCGGGACAAACGTAGACCTGTAGCCCCCTCTCTTCCAAAACACGAATACGCGCTATAAATTTTTCGTGACTCGAACGCTCGCCGTCCTTGGTTAGATCGCCGGGCACGATAACGAAATCGAAATCCTTTCGGTTCTTTTGTAATGCCTCTATCGTGGCGTCCAAAATCGCTGGACTTTCAACCAATAACTTTCTGTCCAAGGCGATATAGGCTTCGAAGGCCTGCCCGCCGGTGCCGAGATCCGTGTCGTAAAAATGGGGATCCGAAAAGAGCGCGAAGCGGAACCTCTGCTCCTCCGTCGGGCCGGCGTCGTCGCTCTGACCCGTATCCTCTCGCTGCTGCGCGTCGCTGTTTTTGCCGGCATCGGCCTCGTCAGCGTCGGCGTCGCACGAGCAGCCCGCTTGCACGAGTAAAAAGAACGAGGTCGCCGTTACGACGATATAGCGTTTTGTGTTCATCAATCTCTCCTTTGTTCTGGTCTGGCATAAGCGATCGATGCGCTAATGTACACTCAGTCCGCTCAACGCCCGCAACAGAAGGCCACATGCGAGCGCCGCGCTCGCCCATAACAGTTCCTCGCCAGACGCCTGGGTTACGATCCAGAGACTGACCAAACAGCCGAGAATCGGAACAAGATGCCGACGCAAAGAGAATTTGTCGGATACGGCGCTGCGTTTGCGTAGGACGATAACCGCGGCGCAGGTCGCGAAATACTGTACCGATGCCGAGACGTTGGACATGCCGATCAGCGACCGATAGTCAAAGGGAATTACGAACACCATGGCCGCGGCCGCGGTGATTAAGATGGCGCGGTGGGGAGAGCCAAAACGCGAGTGCAAGCGCGCCCAAGAGCGAGGCAGGTGTCCGTCGGCCGCGGCCGCGTACAAGTAGCGCGGCGTACCGAGGGCGCTTCCGGAAACAAAACCGAGGGTCGACACGAGTGCGCCAAAAGTGACAATCACACCAAGCGTTCGCGAGACCGAATACGCGGCGTTCGCCAGCGGCGTATCGGTTACCTCGCCCAGGCCCGGATAGGCGAACGCGAGCGCGCTTTGAACAATGACGTACAGAAGCGACGAGGCGAGTAAAGAGGCGATTACGGCGAGCGGTACGTTGCGTTGCGCGGCGCGTGTTTCGCCGGCGGGTACCGGAACCACCTCAAAGCCTTGCGCGGCGAAAACCGCCATGAAGGTCGCCGCCGCAAATCCGGCGATGCTGGCGCCGGGTAACGCCGCCGCGTTCGGCGCCGCCGAAAGGTTCACGCGGAGTGCGAGCGCCACGATCATCACGATAAGCACTGAAAATTTACCTACCGTAAACGCGTCGATAGCCAAGGCACCGGGTCGTGCGCCGAAGTAATTCAAGGCGGCGAAGAACGCGATGATCACTAGCGCCGCCGGTTTAATCGAGCCGTCGACGGCCAAAACGGGCGTAAATCGTGCCATATAGGCTGCCGCGGCCGACGCAACCGCGGCAAAGGAAAATAGCGAGTTCGCGAAACACATCCAGCCGACGACAAAGCCGACACGGCCGCCGAAGGCCTCGCTGGCGTACACGAACGGCCCTCCGGTGCGGTCGACACGCGATGCCGCCTCGGCGTAGCAAAGCGCCACAGGCCATAACCCAAGGGCGCAGAGCACGAAGGCAAGCGGCGACCACGGCCCAAGCGCCCGATACAGGTCGTCGGGAAGCAAGTAAATGCCGGAGCCGACGATGGCGTTCAAGCCGATGCAGACCACGTCGAAAAGGCGGAGTGTACGGCGCAAGGATTTGTGATCGATCTGAGATGACACGGAAAGGATAATAGAATATACGACTATGCTTTAGCCAGTTGTCGGGTTTTCCCACCGCCAAAACCGCGAATTTATCCGGTCGCGTCTAAAACAAGTAGTCATACAAAAAGGGTAAGACATGACAAATCACTCATTTGGTTTCTTGCTTTTATCTCTGGTGGGTTGTTTTCCGATGTTCTCCTGCAACCAAGATACATCACCAAACGACGCCGAGCAGGAAGACTACTTAGAAAAATCATCTGTTTTATTTAGCATCGATGCTCTAATGCAGGTGGCGATCGATATGGACTCCGAATCTTGGGACACTTTACGCTACCAACCGCCTAATTTTGAGCACTTCGTTGACCCGGATTGCCCGAATGGCCCCCGACCTCAGCCCTATAGCTGGTTTACTGCAACGGCTTCGGTAAACGGCGAGGATTTCGGACAAATCGAGGTTAGAAAAAAGGGACTAAGAGGTTCCATGGAACCGATGAAACCCAGCCTTAAATTGCGGTTTCGACCGGATGACATTCCCTGGGGTGTTCGGCGTATGACACTCAATAACGCTATTACCGATTGGAGCTCGGCGCGTGAGTGTCTCACGTACTATCTTTTTCGTAAAGCCGGTCTGGTAGCGCCTAGATGCGGCTTAGCGAAGGTCAGTATCAACGGTCACGATTTAGGTATCTATGTCCAAATAGAGGAAATCAGAGGCCCCCTGTTGGACAACCGATTCGGGGACTCTAAAGGTGACCTTTATGAAATCACTGCAGCCGATTTTATTCCAGAAATGATCGTGATGTTCGAGCCCAAGCGAGACGAGACCAGCTTAGACCTGTCTCACCTCGAAGCCGTTGCACGAGCGCTGAAGGCGAAAGACGCAGATTTGTTCGAAGAGCTGGAGAAAAACTTAGACCTGGAGTGGTTTTTCGATTACTGGGCCATGGAAGTGATCACCGCTCATTGGGACGGCTACAGCGGCAATCGTAACAACAGTTTTATCTATCGAAATTCGGATGACGGTTTGTTCCGTTTCATTCCCTGGGGAACAGATTCTTCTTGGGAGACGCCGAAAGACCCCTGGGGACCGCGTTTGGGCAGACAAGAAAGCGAACAAAGGCCGCGAAGCGATTCACGAGCGGTATATGCCCACGGGGCCATCGCACGGCGCCTCTATGAGCATTCCCAGGGAAGGAAACGCTATGAAGAAAGGTTGCGAGACCTTTTGGATACCGTCTGGAATAAAAAGGAGCTGACAGAAATGGTCGATACGATCATTAAGACGATTTCTCCAGACGAAACCCTGGCGAGACGTACCGACCCAGCCGCCAAAGAACTTAAAAGCTTTATCGGTACGCATAAGTCCTTGATTCTCGAAGAGCTCGATGCGGGTCTTACCGAATGGAACCTTCCCCCCAATCCGCCGGGGTGCGCGGAAGCTACGGGAAAAGCTAAGACGCCCACAGTGTTTGAAGGTACACTGAATACGCTTCTTTTCGTCGATGAAGCAGCCGTTATCGATCCATTCAACCCCGATCTTTGCGATGGCCACGTCACGGAAACCACGAAAGGCGAACAATCCGAATGGCAGTTGGTTTGCGGAGTAGTAGAATATCAAGAGACATATCTGGGTTGGCGAAACGTTAGGTTTAATATCGCATTCGCATTCTCTCCTACGGGTGAATTATCCGATGTCACAGAGGTACGTGACTTAGAGGTCTGGATACCGGAGGAGCTGTTCTATTCAGGTAGCAGCATACCCTTGAATCTCGGAGCAGGTCGTTCCAAGTTTTATTGGGTCGATCCGGCGACGATTCTCGATTCCCAACCTAAGACCGTCGAAATCGGAACTGTGGCGACAGGAGAGCTAACTTTGGGCAATGTAGATGCTACAAAGGGAGGTCGGGTCGAACTCAGCTTCAAAGCGCCGCTAGTCAAGCTAAAGGCGCCGTGAGCGAACAGGTGACTTATCCGAGCTCGATAATCGCCATGAGATATCACGTCGGTGTTGCACTTGTCTCACTCAGCCTGATCGCGCTACAGGTCGGGCTCACCCGCATCTTCTCTTCGATGATCTGGTATCATCTCACCTTTTTAACCATCAGCATCGCCATGCTCGGCTTTAGCCTGGGCGGTCTAATCCTGTTGTTGTTTCCTTCTATGGTGGAGGGAAAACGCCTCAACACCGTTCCGCTTTGCGCCTCTCTCTACGCCCTGTCGGTGGCCATCGGAATCGCGCTGATCTATTTTTCACCGTCGATACAGACCGTATTAGCTCAGGGTCCGGGCAGTATCATCGGCGGGGAGAGGCTTTGGCGAACGCTCGGTTTCTTTTTGTTGTTGCTCGGGCAATTCGTGCTCTGTTTCAGCTTTTCGGGCCTGGTGATCTCGGCGGCGATTACCCAGAAAGCCGATGATATAGGCCGCGTTTACTTCGCCAACCTCGTGGGATCCGGGCTCGGGTGCATCGCCATCATCGGCGCGCTCACACAACTCGGAGCCTTTAAGGCGATGGTTATGATCGCGGCGCTTTCCGCTCTCGCCGCGCTCTGCTTCGGCGGTAGCGGCAAAGCCGTCAAAGCGCTGCGAATCGCCGACCTAACGCTGCTATTCGCCGGCCTAGCGGTTCTATTATTCGCCCCCGGGAACGCGGTCTTCGCGCATTCCATACTGACCCGCAGCGATGTCAGCGAGGACCGCCGCATCTATCGAGAATGGAATTCCTTTTCGGTGGTCGACTTCTATCGACCCACCGGTCAAGACGAGTATCTAACCTACGAAGGTCTGTGGGGCATCAGCAAAAATTACCGCGGCAGGCGGCCGGAGCCGATCAAGGTCATCATCGACAACTGGGCGGTAACCTCTATCAACCGGGTGGACGAAACCACTTTGAAGTCCGATATTTACGACTATCTCCCCGCCAATATACCCTACGTGATGAAACGCCCGGCGCGGGTTTTAATCATGGGCGCGGGCGGCGGTATCGACGTGCTGTCGGCGCTCTACTACGGCGCGCAAACCGTCCGGGGCGTCGAGATCAACCCCTCGATCGTAAAAGCGGTAAAGACGCGCTTCGCCGACTTCGCCGGCGATATCTACAACCGGCCGAATGTAGACGTGGTCGTAGGAGAAGGCCGACACGTGCTCAATCGAGATCGAAACCGCTACGACTTAATACAGCTCTCGGGAGTCGATACCTTATCGGGCGCGCAGGCGAGCTCATACAGCTTTTCAGAAAGCTATCTCTATACCGCGGAAGCATTCGACGAGTACCTCGGCCATCTCAATCCCGACGGCATGGTGAGCTTTTTACGCTTTGAGTTCGACACACCCCGAGAAATGCTGCGCCTGATGGCGACCGCTACCGAGGCGCTTGAGCGCGCCGCCGTCGGCGATCCGGCCAAACACATGGTGATGGTTCACTCGAACTACCTCGTGTTCGCCAACTTGACGGTCAAGCGAAGCCCGTTTAGCGCCGAGGAGATGAGACGGCTGGAAAACTCGGTCGAGAAAAACGGCTTCTATTTTCTATATCACCCTTACCGCCGCTTGGGCAAAGCTTACGACGATTTGCTGGACGCTTCCGATCGCGAGGCCTTTTATAACAATTATCCATACCGGATTAAACCCGTCAGCGACGATGATCCGTTTTTCTTTAACTACACCAAGCTGGGAGCGCTGACGCAGGTTCCCAAGCTGGACTCCTTTTGGCTCTATTGGCTCGGACAGACAATCCTGCACTACGGGGCCGCTCTGGTCGCCGCGCTGTCGCTGCTTTTTGTCGCGGCGCCGCTCTATATCTTCTATCGACAGGGTCGCGTGATTCGAGGCAAATACCGCTTCATGGGCTATTTCATCTGTCTCGGTCTGGCCTTCATGTTCATCGAAATCGTACTGATGCAGCGCTTTACGCTATTTCTGGGCCAACCCATCTACTCGCTATCCCTGGTGCTGTTCACCCTGTTGGTCTTCGCCGGTTTCGGAAGCTGGACGACGCGGCGGCTTGCGGTAGACTCGCCAGCGCTCTTGATCACCGTTTTCGGCTGTCTGATCGGCGCCTTGTTCATCACCTATCTATTGACCGATCTCTTATTCGACGCCTTGCTCCACACTTCGATCGCCGCGCGCCTGGCGGTCTCCGTGGCCGTGCTGGCGCCGCCGGCGTTTCTCATGGGGTTTGCCTTTCCCTTGGCGATCAAGCTGGCGGCCGGTTTTTCCCCGAGCATGACGCCGTGGGGTTGGGCGCTGAACGGCTACGCCGGGGTGCTGGGTTCTTTCGCCAGCGTTATTCTCGCCATTTTATTCGGCTTCAAGCTGGTCTACGGTACGGCGCTTATATTTTACGCTATCGCCGGTCTACTGCTCGTCTCTTTGTGCAAAGCGTCTAAGCGAAAAGGAGCCGCGTAAAAAAAACGCTCCGGGATCAATCGATGTTGCTCGCCAGTCCCGCGCCGAGCGCCAAGGCTCTTGTGCTCGACTCGAAAAACTCGCCGGGAATATGCGTTTGTAGAGATTTGGTAACCGATTCAAGGCTTACGATTCGCGTCATGCCGAGCACGCTTCCTAACATACAAATATTAAAAACGATGGGCTTGCCGATCTCTTTGATCACGCTATCGTACATCGGTAACGAGGCTTGACGGGCGTCCACCTTGCTCTGCGGCTTAACCAAGCGGCTGTCGCTCAAGAGAATGCCCCCGGGGCGGATGATGCCGGAATATTTATTATAAGCCTCCTGGGTGAGACACACCAATACGTTCGGCTGAGTCACCTTGGGATAGCGAATCGGCGCGTCGGCGATGATCACCTCGGCCCGGGTCGCGCCGCCGCGCGCCTCGGGACCGTACGACTGTGTCTGAGTCGCCTCAAGCCCTTCGTGCAAGACCGCGGCTTCAGCCAGAATAATCGCCGCGGTAATCACGCCCTGTCCGCCGGCTCCGGAAAAAACGATGCGACAACGTTCCACTAGGACGCTCCTCTCCGGGCGCGCTCCACGAGTTTCTTATACTCACAACAATACTCGGGTTTTCCCGCGTCCTGCACGAATATTCCTCGCTCGATCAGCGTTGGGTTCTGCTGTTTGGCTTTTGATCCGACCGGTGTGGTGTTGTCCCGGTACCACTCCATCATCTCCGCCGCGCCGCCTTGTTTGTTCTTACGGCCGTAGTAGGTCGGACACTGGGAAAGCACCTCGACGACGGCGAATCCCGGATGCGCGATAGCTTTCCTTATAATCTCCGTGGTCTGCCGGGCGTGAAAGGTGGTGGAGCGCGCCACGAACGTGGCGCCCGCCGCGCGGGCGAGCTCGACCACGTCGAAATCGTGGTCGATATTGCCGTAGGGTGCGTTGGTGGCGAAATCCCCGTGGCAGCTCAAAGGCGAATATTGCCCGCCGGTCATACCATAGGTGCGGTTGTTCATAACAATAGCGGTCATCGCGATGTTACGCCGCGCCGCGTGAATAAAATGGTTTCCTCCGATCGCGAGAGCGTCTCCGTCGCCCATGGGCACGATCACGTTTAAGCGCGGCACGCTCATCTTGACGCCCGTGGCAAAGGCCAAGGCTCTTCCGTGTAGCGTGTGCAAGGTGTGAAAATCGACGTATCCACAGATACGCGAGGAACAGCCGATGCCGGAAACCATAACGACGTCGTTCTTACCAATGGCAAGTTGCTCAATCGCCCTGAGCAGGCAGCCGAGCACGATACCGTGCCCGCAACCCGGACACCAAATATGGGGAAAAAACCGTTTTCTGAGATAGTCCTTGAAAGGCACGGTCACACCCCCTTTCCCTGTATCAGTCGCAAAATGTTTCTGATGTCCGTGGGCGTAATAAACACGCCGTCGATTCGGTTCGCCAATACCACGCGGTCCGGATGCGCAACGGCTCGTTTCACCGCGCGCGTGACCTGCCCCATGTTCATCTCCACGACCACGATGTACCGGGCGTTGGCGCATTTGCTTTCGACCACGCTATAGGGAAAGGGCCAAATGGTCTGTAGCTCGAGCAGTCCCAGTCGCTCGCCGCGAACCCTGCGGTTTTCCACCACGTGCAAGGCGGAACGGGCCGAGCCGCCATAGGAGATCAGCACGATATGCGCGTCCTCAAGATAATATTCCTTATAACGGCAAATGGAATCCGCGTTGTTCGCGATCTTGTCGACCAGGTGTCGCAGCAACCCATGGACCATCGAGGGCTCCTGAGTGGGAAATCCCCACATGTCGTGGAATAGCCCGGTGACGTTGTAGCGGTGCTGTCCGCCGAAATCAGACATCGGCAACCTTCCGTCTTCACGCGGCAAATAGGGATGATAATCCATACCCAGCTTGAGAGAGGTCTTCAGCCGGTCGACGGTGGCGATAGCGCCCGCCTCCGGCACCACGAGTTTTTCCCGCATATGGCCGACCACCTCGTCGAGCAGCAAGATCACCGGCGTTCTGTAGGTTTCCGCCGTATTAAACGCGTGAACCGTTATTTCGAAAACATCTTGTAGGGTGGAGGCGGTCAAGGCGATAATGGCGTGATCGCCGTGCGCTCCCCATCTCGCTTGACAGATATCGCCCTGACTGGGACAGGTGGGTAGCCCGGTTGAAGGACCTCCTCTCATCACGTTGACGATAACGCAGGGAATCTCCGCCATAATGGCATAGCCCAGACCTTCTTGCATCAAGGAAAAGCCAGGCCCGCTCGTGGCCGTCATGACTTTGCAGCCTGTGAGGGACGCTCCGATAATCGCGCATATGGAAGCGATTTCGTCTTCCAATTGGAGAAACGTGCCGCCGACCCGCGGCAAACGCACGGCCAAATGCTCCGCGATTTCGCTGGAAGGGGTAATGGGGTAGCCCGCGTAGAATTGCAATCCGGCGTAAAGGGCCGCTTCGACGCAGGCCTCGTTTCCCTGAACGAATTTGAGTCCCGCGCTCATTCGGTCTGCTCCTTTGTAGCGGATTCGGTTTGAAGCTCCTCGGTGATCACCTCGATCGCCAGGTCGGGGCAACGCAGCTCGCACAGCAGACAGCAAATGCAGTCTTGCGGCCTCGCGGCGAACGCCTTTTCTTGCTCGTCGAGCTCCAACACGTGCCTCGGGCAGAAATGAACGCAGATACCGCACCCCTTGCACCATTCACGGTCTATCACGTGCTCTTTTAGCCTGCGTTTCACCATAAACGACGCCAATCTCCTTTGTGATTGCCGAACCGCGCTGCGGATCGTCCCGTCATCGGCTTTCGAACCCGCCGCGGCCGGGCGGAACCGGTTGAAAATTCATGAAGAATTTTACTAGGTTAGACCTTCAATTAAGACAAGTAAAATTATCGTGGTCTTCCGCCGGGCTCGAGGTTACGGGACGGTTTCGGCGTAAACGTTCAGGCCTCAGACACGTCGGCGGCCAATTCGCCCGTAAAACCGAGCGCGCCTGAAGGGCAGGCGAGGATGGTACTCGCTTCACCTGACGGTTGTCGGTGGAAACGTACAAAGCGAAGCGGACGTGAATCCGCGAAGCTGTACGTTTCCAGCGGAAGTACGCGGGGTCCGAAGGACCGGAGCACGCCGGCCCGATGACGCCGGGGTGATTCGAATAGAATCGCCCCAGGGTCGGTACCGGTTTTAATTGATGAATTGGCCGCCGTCGTAACCTTACATCGATACCCCCCTAAACGGTTACGTTTCGGCGATGGCATCGCCTTCAACCTTGATTACCGGCGATTCGAATTCGGTTACGCTTGCTTAGATCTCGAATTTCGCGCTACAGCACCGGGCTATCCTTTGCCGATACATTTGCCGAGCGCGAGTAAGAATAATTAAAAAACGTTAGTGGTGCTCGATCTTTGTCGAAGATGAAAACCGAGGGATATTTTATGCATAAGCTTTTCTATCCGGGCTCGATCGCGATTTACGGGCTCTCCTCGAAACCGAGTAATATCGCAAAACTTATTCTAGAAAATCTGATCCGCTGGGGTTATCGAGGACGTATCCTCGGAATCAACGCCCGTTCCGAGGACGTTCACGTCGACGGTATTCGAATATATAGAAATACCCAAGAGCTGCCGGTCGTTCCGGACGTAGCGATCGTGATGACTCCGGCACGGCTCGTCCCGTCGATTATGGAGGATTGCGGAGAAAAGGGCATTCGCTGGATGGCGATCCCACCTGGAGGCTTTAATGAACTCAATGAGCAGGGAAAGAACCTCGCCCATGAAACGCTGGCGATAGCAAAGAAATACGGCATCCGCTTTGTCGGTCCCAATGCCGTAACCGTCGCCAATACGGCGAACGGATTATGTTTCCCCTTTGTTCCGTCGTACAGCCCGCCTCGAGGTGGCTTGTCGATCATCACGCAAAGCGGCGGCGTGGGTCTGATGCTTTGGAACTTTATGACCGATGAAAACGTCGGCATGGCCAAGTTCGCCAGCATAGGAAATAAGCTCGATTTGGACGAGGTCGATTTTCTGGAGTACTTCGGCAGCGACCCGGAGACGCGCGTTATCGGTCTTTACCTGGAAAACATCTCTCGAGGTCGAGATTTCATCAACGCGGCGTCCCGGATAGACAAGCCGATTCTGGCGCTGAAGACGGGACGAACCGATATGGGTAAGAAAGCCGCCATGAGCCACACGGCGGCCCTGGCGAACGACGATGCGATCGTCGACACGGCATTTAAAAGCGCCGGGATAATCAGAATAAATGAGCTGAGAGAGTTTCTTTCCGTAACAAAAGCGTTTGATTTACCGCCGATGCGAGGCAACCGTATTATGGTCATGAGCCCGGCGGGTGGAGCAACCGTCATGATGGCGGATATTTGCCGAGAACAGGGGTTTGACTTTGCCGATCCCGGACAAGATTTCTATGATGGTCTAAGCCGCTTCGCCAACGCGGGCGTGATCAACTTCTCAAATCCCCTTGATATGGGCGATATTTACGATCCAGCTTTACAGGCTCACATCTTCAACGCTGTTGTTCATAACGAGAACGTCGACGGCGCGGTATACGTAACCCAGTGGCCTCATATGCCCAAGGGAGACGACGTTTTTACGCGGTTGTTTAACACTGATATTTCCAAAGAAGCTATCGGAACGATGCGTTCGGCGGAAAAACCGATGGCCTCTTGTTTATTTGGTTTATCCAAAACGATTTCTCGCATTAAGCAAAACCTTCCGATTCCGATTTTTAACACCCCGGAGGAAATGATTTCGGCATTGCGCAAACAATGCGACTACCACGCTAGGAAACGAGAAACAAAACCGCAAGTCGCGCTGCCCAAAGGCGTCGATCTGCAGGCGGCGCAAACCTGGATGGCTGATCGGTCGGGTATATATGGAGAGGAGCTGCTCGAGCTACTCGATCTGTTTGGGATCCAATCGCCGCCTTCTCGCATGGCTCACGGCGCGGATGAAGCGGTTTCGCTCGCTGAAACCATAGGATTTCCGATCGTTATGAAGCTCATGTCCAAAGAGGTTGTTCATAAGTCGGACGCCGCCGGCGTTATTGTCGGGGTGCAAAATCAGAGCGAGGCGAAAGCGGCATATCATCAGATCGTTCAACGTTTTGAATCTTATAAACCGGGCGCGAAACTCGAGGGCGTGCGCGTTATAAAACAGGCGCGAGACGGTTGCGACATGATGATAGGAGGGACGAACGACAGCGCTTTCGGTCAGGTACTCGTATTCGGATACGGCGGCGTTTACGTCGAGGTCTTCCACGATATCGCGCAGGCAATGTGTCCCGCGTCTCCAGAAAACATCCGAAAAAAACTCGAAAAGCTACGCGCTTACAAAATTCTAAGCGGGGCGAGGGCAACGGCCGCCTCGGACATCAACGCCTTCGTCGACGCGGCCGTGCGGATCTCATTTCTTCTTCATACCTTCCCCCAAATTGAGGAGCTCGATATCAATCCGATCCGGGTGTATCGCGAGGATCGGGGCGTCATGGCTTTAGATGCACGCGCGCGGATCCGCTGATTGCCGCGTTACGCCGAGCCTCGTGCAAATCAACTCGCCCAATCCCTCTGGGGTCAGCGATTTTCAATGCAAATAAAACAACTTACCAGAATCTACATCTTTTACAGTATTATTCGGTCCAGATTTGCACAAAAGCGGTATATATCGCGCGAAAACGGATTTGAATCCCAGGCAATCGTAAAAGCGTATCTGTGCGTTATTGAACGCGTATTCAATAGGTTCTACGACTTTGCGGATGTAAAACTACACCGTCCGTTTGAAGATAGCGGAGCTAACAGTCATGATCAGAAGGAAATCCATGTCGTAGGGTATTGATCTTGAGAATTAAACCGCTTGTCGTACACTCGGTTGACAAGGCATAGTAAGCATAAAAGAGATTTTAGGGTTCTTTTTCGAGAACTAGGGTCACAATACGGAGTTAATTAGTTGCGCTTATGCATTATTAAAGCAGTTAAACTGCTGCTCTTTTAATCGCGTGGTTACTACTCGCGATTTACGGGAGGATATATATATGAATAAGATGGTAATTATTTTAGCGACGATTTCCTTGTTACTAATCGGATGCGGCGGAGACGATGATAAAGAGAAGGAAGACGGCGGAACCTCGGGAACGGGAGGTTCCGGGGCCAGCGGATCCGGCGGATCCGGCGGATCCGGAGGATCCGGAGGAGTTTCGGAGGACGCGAGCGCGACCATGGACACCGCGGTACAGGGAGACGGCAACGTCGCCGCGGATACGAGCGTACCTCAAGACAGCACCGTGGCTATGGATAGCACCACGACTACAGACACCGCCGTGGCTATGGACAGCACCGTGGCCGAAGACAGCACCGTGACTGAAGGCGGAGACGAGACCGACGAAGATGACAGCGGAGTCGAGCGTACTCAGGACAAGTACGAAAAGTGTACGGTCGACGAGGAGTGCCTATCAGGTCTTGTCTGCTTTAAGCCGGGCGCGTCGTTGGGCACTACCGGTAGCGGCTACTGTATCAACGAATGCGAAGACGACGATGATTGCGAACAACCGAGCGGCGTAACCGCGGAGGTGGTGTGTAGCACGGCGTCTTCTCGTTGTCGTTTTAACTGTGAAGAGGATGACGAGTGCCCGGACGGCATGACATGCCAAGACGTGAGGACATACGGGTCGTTTTGTTGGTACCCCGAGAGCGACTAGCGCACAAAGACCTGATGTAAAGTACTGGTTTCCGGACCGTCTGCGGAAGTGTCGTCCACTTCCCAGCGGTCCCCCTCGGCGCGAATGGCCCAATGGTACTCGGACGCTAGGTAAAACGGTAATTCGGTCATGGCGTAGTCATCTTGGTCACTCAATCCCGATTCAGCCGCGTCGGGCAAGTAAGCCGTGTGTGCGCCGAGTGGCGTAAAGCTCTCATTCACCGCCCGGCAGCTTCCGACGCCCGTGGTCACATAGTCGACGCAGTCTTCATCCGCCGTCGAGAATTCTATCACCCGACCGTGCGAGGCAAGCGTAAAGGCCCGGAATAGTATCTCCTCCGGCGCCAATTGCGAGACCAGCGCGTTTGACGCGTGTCCCCAGCAATCAGTCCCCGATTCATCCAAAGGAAACCCCAAAATAAAAAAGTAGGAGGAGAGGCTTAGTCTCGGCAGGCTATCATCGAGAACGGAAAGGTCGGGATTGGTTCCTCCCAAATGCGTATAGTTCAACACCATGGTCCAGCCTCCGTTGTCAGGTATCATCCAGCAATATGCGACGATTGGATCGCGGCCGCCGACGGCGTCGGGATCGATCGCGTAGTGGCCGCTCAGAGATGAGTCATCGGCTTCGAAGATAGCCTTACAATTGGAAGGACACCCGTCCTCGGGACACGGTGTATCGTCGCAAGCATCGCCCTCGCCGTCCTCGTCCTGATCGATCTGGATGGGATTGAATACTAAAACGCAGTTATCCTCTGTATCGTCAATCCCATCGAAATCATTGTCCGGATCGCCGGCGTTACAAATCCCATCCGAGTCTAAATCATCTCCGTCATCTGCCGGGTTGTAACTTCCCGAGCTACAATCATCACAACCGTCGCCATCGGTATCGCTGCAAACCGTTGAGTTATTATCATCGGCGTCGTCCTCGTCTAGAGAATCGTCGTTGTCGTCATCCTCGTCGTCCTCATCCTCTAACCCGTCATTGTCGTCATCCTCATCTCCGGCATCGCATAACCCGTCTTCATCAAAATCCGAGCCGTCGGCGTCCAAATCGTATCGACCGCCGCTACAATCGTCACACGTGTCGCCGTCGGTATCGCCGCAAACCGTTGAATTGTCGTCATCAACGTCGTCCTCGTCGGGGGAACCGTCGTTATCGTCATCCGGATCCTCCTCGTCCTCGAGTTCATCATTGTCGTCGTCCTCATCTCCGGCATTACATAGCCCGTCCTCATCAAAATCCGAGCCATCGGCGTCCAAATCGTATCGACCGCCGCTACAATCATCGCACGTGTCTCCGTCCACGTCGGAACATACCCGCGCGTCGGCATCATCCGCGTCGTCCTCGTCGAGAGAACCGTCGTTGTCGTCATCCTCATCGCCGACGTCGCAAAGCCCGTCTGAATCAAAGTCGTCGCCGTCGGCATCCACATCGTATCGACCGCTGCTGCAGTCGTCGCATCCGTCGTCGTCGTCGTCAGAACAAGCCTCAGCGTCGGCATCGTCTGAGTCGTCCTGATCCGCTGACCCGTCGTCATCGTCATCCTCATCTCCGGCATCGCACAGCCCGTCCGAATCAAAGTCGTCGCCGTCGGCATCCACATCGTATCGACCGCCGCTACAGTCGTCGCATTCGTCGTCGTCGTCGTCCGAGCATACCAACGGATCGGAAGGGTCCGCGTCGTCGTCGTCGAGCACACCGTCGTTGTCGTCGTCCGCATCGGCATTATCACCGATAGAGTCGTCATCGATATCAGCCCACTCGTCCGGATCATTCGGGAACGCATCCTCGTCATCGGGCACGCCATCGCCGTCAGAATCGCTTTCATCTGTTCCCGTATCCGTCTCATCTATCACTTCGCGGTCGGCGTTCGCGTCTTTGCCCGCGTCGCTACCCGCCTCGGCATCCATGCCCGCATCTCTTCCGGCATCATGCCGTACGCCGGTCTCGGGGCCGGCATCGACGCTCGAGTCGTCGGACGCGTCGGACGCGTCAACGGTGTCATCAGGAGAGATCGTTCGTCGCGCGCAACCAGACCCCAAAAAAACCGCGAAAAACACTACGAGCAGTGGTAATAAACGCCACATTTTGAACCTCGCCGGAAGCTACTAGGGATACTCAAAACAAAACCCAGCCCTGTTGTATCTCATAATTTCGGCGCTGTAAATCGACTTTATCTCTCCCTTTGACGGCAACCATTTCAGGCCGTTCCGATGTCAATGACTCGACTTGAAATTTTGGAAAAACGTTTTTTATCGAGCTCTGCTGTAAGATTATTTCACTTATTGAGTTAACCCTAACGTCGCGAAAGAATCCTTTGGAGCAAGCCACTTCGGCGAAGATCAAAATATCCCGTGATGACGGTTTTTCATAGCGAAGAGTTGCCTCGTTGCTGCTATTCCAACGTCCTGTCAAAAATCCTGATTCTCTCCGTCTCAAAGCTGAACAGCACGGACCACGAGTCATTTTCGCTGTCGCCGTTTGCATCGACGTCGCATTCAATGCCTTGTATGAGCGTAGCACACGAGGCTGGATTCGTTTTCATCAACTCGCACGGATTGTCGAGGTAAGTGGAAAAGTCGGTATCAGAATCCGATAGAGCAAAACAAACCGTGCAACCTTGGCGAATGAGATCGCCCTGGGAATCGCACTGATCCGTCAACACGCCGTTCTCGCAATTTCGATAGCCGGATCCGATATCGTCACCGCGGTTCTTACAGCACCGTCTCGCCATCGGCGGAAAACCGAACCCGGTGTCCGTGTCGGTAATCGGCCTTATGTTAAATTCTTGACCCATCGCGCCGCAAAACAATCCGGTTCGATCTCGTCCCGCGACCTCGGGAATCCGAAGCGCGTCGGCCACCTTAATCTCGTCGTACGACGCGAAACGTTCGATTCTCGGCCGAGATAAAGTACTCAAGTCAAAGACGAGCTGCATCATGAAGTCGCTCATCGGTTCGATATCACCGTTAACGTTAAGAATTTCCACAACGGTCGGCTCGCGCGATAGAACCCTTCCACCACCCGCCTGCATCGCCCGAAACGCGTGAAATTCCTCAGGTAAAAGCGTTTCGCGATTTAGATAGCTCGAATCGACAATAACCGACTCGTCTAGCGCGCTATCCGTCGGTTTATGAGGATAACCCGGGTAAATGCCGACGGTGATGTCGTTGTCGGCCGTCTTCATGCTGGTGTCATCCGAGTCCATTACGTGCAGGACGTAGGTGTGTTCGCCGAACGCCAACAGGCCGCTCAGCCTTCGATTCACCACATCCAATATGTTTATCCTAATACCCGTGCCCATCATATTCTGTTCCGAGCCAAAGGCCTCGGCGAATTGGTTGGCCTGATATTTACACCATTCCGGGACATTTTCAGCTCCCGTGACGATCTCCAATTTCGTAAACCGATGCGCGAATTCGTATTTACATTCCGCATCGCATCCGTCGAGGCGGTGATTGTTTCCGTCGTCGCACTCCTCGTCGCCTTCCAACTCGCCGTTTCCGCACGAAACAACCTGACAGTTGAGGGAACAATGGTTGGGCGAGTCGGCCGTTCCATTCAAAGAACCGTCGTCACACGCCTCGTTTTCATTGACCTCGCCGTCTCCACAACCCGAGCAGGTACATACACCTTTGATACACCAGCCGTCCTTGTCGAGGTCGGAAGTTCCGCAAAGCGTTTTGATTCTCGCATCTCTGATTTCACACCCGGTTCCGTCTTCGAGCGGTGTCCCGCCGGTACATACGCGTAGTCCGCCGTGTTGTCCGTCGTCTCGACAGACGCGAACTCCTAAACAGGCATCTTTGTTCGTACAATCGCTATCTTCCTCACAGGTCCATTCGCAGTCCGGAGTGCAGCCGTCGTCGGGATCCAAATTTCCGTCATCGCACGCTTCGCCCGGGTCTCTTTTTTTGTCGCCGCAGCTATTTTGAACACAGACGCCATGCCAACAGGATTTATCCTCGTCGCAAGCGGCGCCTTCATCGAGATCCGGATCAGAGTCGTCACAAGCGTGTTCGCTCGTACAAATCTCAATACCGTTGCAGTTGTTTAAGTCATCGCAATCCGAGTCATCGTCGCACGCTTCCTCGCCCTCCACTCGACCGTTACCCCATATCTCTATCTCCGGGTCAAAACCGCCGACGCCACCCGAGTCAACGCTCTCGCCTGTTCCGCTTTTGTCTCTGAGCCGTCGTTCGTTTCCTCGCCGCCATCTCGCTCGCCGGCGTGGTTGAAAATCGAGCCATCAGAAGAGTCGGAAACGCGACTGTCGTCTTGGTCGCCGTTTCTACGGTGTTCCTTTTTCTTACTGATCGCGCATGCGCTTACAAGTAAAAAGCTTA
>JAFGIB010000458.1 GCA_016929805.1 Deltaproteobacteria bacterium
GCGAATTCGGCTCGGGAACAGTCCTCTGCTTTTGTTGCGCCAAGCGTTTCTTCATCAACCGATTTTTGAGCGCGGTGACCGACAAAGGCTTATTCGTCGCTTGCGTTGCCGGCGAGGCTTTAACGGATGCTTCGCTTTGAGCTAAGGCGTCAGACTCCGATAATTCTATCTCGGTTTTGGTTTCCTGCGTCTCGTCCGACTTGGCGAGCGCTTCGAAATCTATATCGAGATGAAAGGGGGTTGCTTCTTCAATTTCGAGCTCCAGGTCCAACGCCTCAACCTCGTTGGCAATAAGCTCAACCTCGTCATCGCGTCCGGGTACCTTAGCGCTTCGCTGCTGTCCCCCGCTCACCGCGACAGGTTCAAGCGCGCGCATGTCGACGGATTCAGAAGGGGGGATGAAGTCCGGCGGCGGTCCGGACCGCGTAACCGGTTCGTTTGCGGCCGGCTGATCGGATTGAGCGGCTTTGGTCAGAGCGTCGATGTCTAGCTTCACCGGCGTCCGGCCGCTCTTCAGATAGAAGTCATTCAACAGTCTGACGGCCTCGGCGTCTCCGTGATCGCCCGCTTGATGCAGGCAGAATATCGCGTCGGTCTCCTGCCCGGCTTCCAAATAGACTTTTGCGAGATCTACCCGTCTCTGGTTCACCAAAGGCCCGTCGTCGGCCTCCGCGATGTACTCCACCCAAAACGGAGGCAATAGATGCCGTCTACCCATTTCCTCCGCCAGCGTTTCGAGCAGGGTTAGAGCCTTCTCATTCGTCGGATCATATCCGAGCGCTGATTCCAGATATTTCCACGCGCTTTCATTGGGCGACTTCTGGGCGATTTGGAAAAACAGCTCCGACGCGCGGCGGTAGTCGGCGATCGCTTCCTGCGGGCCTTTGGTCGAAGCGCGCTGAACCAGGCAATTCGCTAAGTCTTGCATCACGAAAACATCATCGGGTGCGATTCGCGCTGCCGAGCGCAACGCGTTGACCGCGTTGTTAAGGTCGTTCAAATCGGTCGAATACAACGCGGCAAGCTCGCGGAAAAGCGCTACCTTTCGTTCCCGAGTGGTCTCCGCGTCGGCTTCCATTTGATTGAGATCGGCAGCTTTTTCAAGATCTCCTTGCCTCAGGCAAATCTCCCGCGCCTCGTAGATCGCGATAAGCAGAGTCGGATCAAACTGGATCGCGCGATAATAGTGGTCGAGGGCGAGATGCGGATGTTGAAACTGGTTATTCCACAGCGCCGCGAGCCGATACTCCAAGAGCGCCAGATATTTAGGGTCAGCGCGGCTCGATTCCAGATTGCGAATTTGATGATCGAGCAAACCCGCGAGCTCGTGAAAGTCACCCGCTTCGTTAAGGAGCGATTCAAGGCTTTCAGACGCTTTGGTGTTCAGAGGATTGCTTTGCAGCGCATTTTGTAAAAGCGTTTTGGCCCGTTCCGGGTTATCGATCTTTTGAAGCGCCATTTCGGCCGCTTCGTAATAGGCGTTGCTGGCCGCTCTATAGTCACGGCTCTGTTCCGCCCAACCCTCGACCAGGTTAAGTAGCGATAGGAAATCCCTTCGTTGTCGATAGTAATTTTTTAGCTCAGTGTACGCCTGGATATCGTTGACGTTTCGACGAAGCCTGGATATGAGTCGTTCAGCCTGGGGATCCACAACGGTGCAGAATTTAGCACAATATGGGGATTGATAATTATTTTATAAACGATACCGAGATCTTTTTTTGACCGCGCGAACATCTATCGTCAAACTTCTAAATTATGTCGAACCCAACCAAGCGCGCGGCCGCCGTTGTGCTTGTCTCGCTGGGACTTGCCGCATCCGCCATTGCGTTTGCCGCTGCCGGAGACGATCCTCCTACGATCGGCATAAACTCGACTTCACGCGCGCCGTCCTCACGGAAGGTGGCGCGTGGCGGGACCGTTGCCGCCGATGTCATCAACGGTTTTGACCCGAGAAATTACCGGTGTGAGGGGAATTTTTTTGTTTCCGATTTGAAGTGCGAAAACCGTGCGGTGCTCAGCCTCGACGCGGGCTTACAAAGCCGCTTAGAGGGGCTTTTTGAGCGGTTTCGGGTACCGTACGGCGCCGCGGTCGCGATCGAACCTAAGACGGGTCGAATCTTGAGCTATGTAAGTTGGTCGAGCGTTGAGCAAAACGCCGGCGACATCGCGCTTGATGCGACCGCTCCCGCCGCTTCGGTTTTTAAGATCGTCACCGCCGCGGCGTTGGTCGACGCCCGCGTATCGCCCGAACAACGTCTATGTTATCAAGGAGGGTTCCGGCATCTTACATTATCTGACCTGGTCGACGATCCGCGTCGCGACGCTTATTGCGCCTCGTTCGAAGAGGCGATGGGAAGCTCGCTCAACTCGGTTTTCGCCAAATTGGCGGATCGACATCTCAGCACGCGGACCATCGAACGGTACGCCTCTGCTTTTGGCTTTGGGCACGCTTTACCATTCGACATACGGCCGCCGGTCAGTCGGGCGGAAATTCCCGGCGAGCGGCTCGAATTCGCCCGGACGGCCGCGGGATTCTGGCATACCTATATGTCACCGTTACACGGCGCTCTGATCGCGTCGACGATCGCGAACGACGGCGCGATGCCGTGGGTCTCGATGATAGACCGCGTTATCGATAAGTCGGATAGGGTGGTGCATCGCTTTCAGCCCCGGACCTTTCGTCAAGTCGTCTCGCGCAATACCGCGAGAATCGTGGGTAAGATGATGCAGAGGACGGTAACCCATGGAACGGCCAGGCAGGCTTTCTACGATTCAAACGGGCGCGCGTTTTTACCGGGTATAGCGATTGCCGGAAAGACCGGTTCGCTAACACAACCGAAGCCATATCGCGCCTATAGCTGGTGGGTTGGATACGCGCCCCTGGATCAGCCCGCGATTGCGCTCGCCATCTTGGTGGTGAACACGCCGCGCTGGCGCATCAAGGCGAGCTATGCCGCGCGCGAGGCGCTGCGTTACTACCTGGTAGAGAAAAAATAGAGGGGTGGCGCTTCATTATTTTTTTTCCTTGAGTTTGTCGTCTGACTATTGAAGGTGGTAGAAGTAGATTGTTTGCAGCTGATACCGTGTAGCGAACTTGGAGCCGCAAAAAGGTTTTTATAACGGAAAGTTATTTGCTTTATTTGCCTCCGTCCCGTCTGGGAACCCGGTCTGTCAATTGCCAGCCGACGTCCACTTGCCCCCGGACACACGCGCGATCAACCGCGTTGGTTCGGGGCCTCCGTCGTAGATGCTCAGAATGGTCAGGCCTAACCGTTCCAGCGACTCGACCAGCCGCTGCATCACTTCCTCGGCTCTCTCCCCCTGGATGCCGATGCAGCCATTGCCTGCCTGCTCCTCGGGCGCATCCCCCGCGTACACCAGACACCCCTCCCATCGGGGATCGGGCCTGATGCCGGCGAGCGAGGCCAGCACGATCTCGGCCTCCGATACCTTCTTGAAGGCTTGCCGCACGCTTTTCCGGTCGATTACGATGCTAAGATTCGTTTCCACCATACCCTTGCTTTACTACAATTCGATAGTACTCGCTACCCCTTATATAAAGCCCGCATCACAAATGCCTCCACTCGTCTTTCGGGCGTGACAACCACGTCTGCTGCGTCGCTCCTGCTCGATATAGCTTTGATATCGCATCGTCGTCGCTTCTTGCAGTCCGGGTCGTCACGCTGCCACGTATTGCGGTGACGACCTTGTGTCGCTCCTCCCTTAAAATTCTAGCTAAGGGCTTGCGCAGAAATAACTTCACTTTTTTCATCCCGTATTGGGCGGATTGTCACATTTACTCAATCGCGAAATCCTCAAAATATCCCTAATATTCCTGTCGTTTCGCTCAATCGGTAATATGACACTCCATCCCAGTCTGGGCGAAAAAATGTAAAATGGTTTTTGCGCGAGCCCTAAACGTTTCTATTCTTCCCCTATTTCCACGGCGTTAATGATTAGAAGCCTCTCCTATATAACGGATTTTTTGGTTGCTATGGTAAGCTACGCCCCTTTTGACGCTTTTCGCGGCCGAGCGGGCGTTTTTTTCCTGTACGCTTCGAACCGGAAGCTTTCGGTGTGGCCGTTAAGGTTTTGGGGTAGTAGAGCCCGTCTCATAAATCCTCCCTAAGTGTTGCGGAAGCGTTTCTACTCCGGAATCCGGTTTCAAAGGCATGGCCAGATTATGATCCTCGTGAAACGTCGATGAACAATTTTCATCATCAAAAGCCAAACGAACGACGCTACCGGGCCGCAGCCTTTGCCGAAACCGCGCTCGAAAATGGGCACCTCTCCAGCCTTTTCTGCGTTTGCCCCGGTCCACGTAAGGAATTCTTGCTTTTCTAATGACTCGGCCCTCGGAGTCGATGATAACGAGATCGATGTGGCCCTGATGCACGCAGAATCCCCGTATATTCCTGACCTTTCCATAAACGACCAACTCACCGTCCTCCTGGTACAGGTGATTTTTTTCCAACGCATGCGTATCTGAAGGTACGATCATTAGTTTTACTTTTCCTTGCTCTATCAAATCCGCCCGGCCCGTCGCACAGCCAAAAAGTAGAGCATGACAACTAAATAATAATAAATATAATAGATGGTTCGTGCCGGGTTTACGTTTCAACACAATGCCTCTTTTTTTTGTACGACTTACTTATTTACTCGTGAGTACCGAATATTTGAATGATATTTCATCACGATACGAGTCGTAACCCTTCGGAACGATTCAGATCGATTCTGTCGACGATGAATTTCGCGAGAATAGACTTTGTTTTTGTATTCAAGAGAAAATGAGGGAAGGCTTGTCGCAAAGCCATAGCGGTAACCATGTCGGAAGGGAGAATACCCGGTCGAATCGTACGGAGCCATGAACCGAACGAGCGCCAAATCAACTCGGGATAGCAAACAGAAAGAAACTGACGCAGCCCCTGAGCGACGATCCCGACATGAACGAACAAATGGTAAGCGCCGATCTTTTTCATCACATTCTCGCGATACCGCTGAGTTTCGCGATGCAGATATTGATTGCCGTTACGACGTTTTAGAGGTTTCATGTTGCACATCCAGAAGTGGTAGGCGTAAGCACCGATGGTTCGTACCGCTTGCTTGAATGAGAGCTCGATCTTGAACCGTAATCCGTATAGCCGGATGATTTCAATAGCGTCGAGCGAAAGGTCAGTACACATCAGGATGCATCGACCTCTGGTTGGATGCACGACCAAAACGAAGCGAACGGTTATACCCACGGGCCTCCAGAGTAAATCGATACACCGAAACTGTATACTTACGTCTTTTTCGCCGTACACGGGGCTGTCAGCGGTCTGCATTGAGTTCGGGTGCGAGAACAGTGAACGCAGCTTGAGCTTTTTTTCCGTACTTTTTTGGTTTCCCTTTTTTTCTTTTGCCTTTGGCAGCTTCGGCGGGCAGGTACGCTCGTGCTCCGCGAAAATCCCGTCTGCGTTGAAATTATTGAGTTTTTCGTGATGTGCTAAGATCACCGAATGGTAACGTTCCTAAGCGTAATCGTAGCCGTCTTCAGAGCTGTTTTTATGGGCAAGC
>JAFGIB010000459.1 GCA_016929805.1 Deltaproteobacteria bacterium
GCAGCTATCGCGCAACCACCCCCCTGAACGGTTACAAAAAATCTAATCTTCCCGCATCGCTCGAGGATTAGTAACGACTATAAGCTCGAAGAAAAATACTATCGGTACGATTCCCCAAACGTCTTCGATTCAATCGCACAAAGCCGGCATTTTGCACACCCATTTTCGATTTATAGAGTCGTAGTAGCACTTTCCAGAATCGCAGTCGAGATCGGAAGAGCATTCATCGATTGAAGAACGACAGAAGAAACCCTTGATCGGACCTTGACAGAAAAAAACTCCGCCCACCCATTCGGTAATCGCACTGCTCATA
The DNA here is from genome assembly GCA_016929805.1 of Deltaproteobacteria bacterium. Lineage (GTDB taxonomy): Bacteria > Myxococcota_A > Polyangia > Polyangiales > JAFGIB01 > JAFGIB01. The sequence goes on from JAFGIB010000459.1 coordinate 314, forward strand.
CCGCACGCCCAGCCGCCGCAGTCCGCGGCTCCCGTGCATTCCGCCTGGACGCAGCGATTGGGTCCGAATGTAACAGGGGTGTCTAGCGGATCCGGCGGCGCTCCAGCCTCGCATATGCATACGTTGCCAGCCGGGCAGTCGCTGTCCGATTCGCACTCATGCGTGCACGGCTCTCGAGTCCAAGGTTCCTCGCAAGGCTTTGCAAGGTTCTCACATACCGGAATACCTTCCACGTCCACACGTACGACGTCAGGCGTGGCTCCCAATTCGTAAAGGCAAACCAAAAGAGTTGTTCTCAACGACAAGTCAAGGGTTCTTTCGTCTTTCATCTGGTAAACCGGTGTGCCGCAGGGCGAGCCCTCCGGGACGGGTTCAACGGTCGCGTCCCGATCACTACTGTCCTTATTAAATGCAGCTTCGGACTCGCCGGCATCCGTCCCGCCATCGTTGGATTGTCCGCGCTGATCACTTCCTTCGGACTCGCCCGCGATTATTCCGCCTTCAGTTGGTTTATCGCCCTGACCGCTTACACCTCGTTCAGGTACGGCATCGAGCTCGCCCGCATCCACATCACCAGCGCTTGATTTTCGCATCTTGTTACAGCCTAACAAAAGCAGCACGAGCAATATGCTATACAGTAGAACCTTTGGGCTCGATATCTTCATCAATGATTCACTCCGTTAAGGAATTTAAAAGTAGACAGCACACTATAAGCAGCTCCTCTCGGGATAACAAGACTTTTTTAACAGATTTATTGGAACGTCCTTGATTCAATCGCAACTCGGCGGCAACTTACACACCCACCTTCCATCTTCAGAACCGTACGCACACCTCTCGTTTGACTCGCAGTCGAGATCCGAAAAGCAATCGTCGCGTGATGAGCGACAGTAGAATCCGTTGCTCACGCCTTGACAGATACCTTTTCCGTTAACCCATTCATTAATTGCCTCACTCATCCCGCAGGCCCAGCCGCCGCAGTCCGCGGCTCCGGTGCACTCGGCGGAAACACAGAAGTTGTGTGGTCCTGCTGACGCAATATAAACCGTATTGTAGACCGTGGGTTGTCGGTCTTCTCCGGCTCCGACGTCGCATATGCATACTTTACCGGCCGGGCAGTCGCTATCGGACTCGCACTCGTGCGTGCACGGTTCACCGCTATGATATAGCTCACAAGGACTTGAAAGGTTCTCGCAAACCGGAGTCCCTTCTAAGTCGACGCGCACAACATCAAGTATGGACACTCCAATATAAGGGTCTACTGGATCTACAACGCAAGCTACCAGATTCGTTCTAGACGAAAAATCGAGTGTTTGGTCGGCGCTAACTTTACGAACAGGAGTTTTACAAGGCGAGCCCTCCGGGTCGGGTTCAACGGTCGCGTCCCGATCACTACCGTCTTTTTCGAACGCGGCATCGGAATCGTCGGCATTCATTGCGCCATCGTGTGATTCTGAACCGGGTCCGCTTTCTTCCCTTTCGGAGACCGCCTCTAAGTCGCCAGCGTCCGTGCGGTCAGCGCTTGATTTACTTATCTCGCCACAGCCAATAAAAAGCGGCACGAGCGCGATACTAAAAAATATAACTCTTTGTGTTATTATAGTCATCAATGCATTATCCCGTTACGAGATTTATTCGCGTCCCATAGTGCCCAGAGAGATCCTCCAACGAATTCCGCTGCAGCATTGAGGGCGAAGTAACCGTTATCGTCGTGAAAGCCGATCACTTGGTTAATCCAGTTCAGCATGTCGTTCGTCGAAGGATGATTCGGCGCGTTATAGGTCCTAACGGCCCAGAATTGCCGAACCCAATCGATCTCTACGCCCATACCCTGCCAAGGGTCCGAAACGCATTTGCTTTCCATATACTTCTTTGGGTGATTGGCGTCTGCTGTCGAACAGCTCCAGTTAGGACTACCAAACCAACAGTCTGTCTGATCCATACTATTGAACGCGGCCGCACTATAAAACGACGCCAAACCCTCATTTACGTTAGTGGAAACATACTCAATACTATTGTAACCGTGACTGTCAGGATCGCCAGGATGTGCGGGACAGCCCGCGTTGCATGGAAAAGTACTACATATACTATAATTCACAGGCGGATGTTTAGTCGTATTTTTATCAAAGAAAGCATGCCCCATCTCGTGTCCAACGAGCCACTTGCTGGACGAATCGCCGGTCGCAATATGAACTTCGCCGCCTGCATATTGACTTCCTCCCGGTATAGTTGATTTAGCGTGAAATTCGTACGTAGTCGATACGATGCCGGGATTAAAATGAAGCCCGTATACCGCCATCAAATTGATATTGAAATGCTCCATCTGCTGCGGCCACCAGGGGATAAGTTGGTCAATACCCTCCGTAATGTACACGCTGCCCATGGTAAATACGAGCATGCCGTCGTTATCCGTATCGACCGTTACGCCGCTTCCGCTCGCCCAGTATGGATACGATGCGGAAACTAAATAGGCCGTATGATACCCGGAAGTTATATTTAACGGCGGCGTACAGCCCCATACGTCGAGATAACCGAGCCAGTTAGTCGAACCAGATACCATCGCGAGCATTCCGGCCGACGGCCACCACCAGTCGTAGTTCAGGTAGTCCTCGCCCACGCCCGAGTCGCTCATCTGAACGGCTTGCCAAAAGCAAACCACAGTCGGCAAGCCGTTCGTCATTGCCTCTCCACCCTTATCGCCGGCCGAATCCGTGGCCTCAAAGGACTGCCCGGTAGCCGCTCGCTCGGCTATCTCCGCTAGCGGGGCGGAAGTAGAGACCCCCGCGGCATCAAGCATTTCGAGTACCTCGTCCGCCGGGATTGGCGGACGCGGCGACTCTACCGGCGGCAGATCACCCTGCATCGTCGTCGCGCTTCTAACACTTAACGCGAGCTTGGAATTCGAACCATAGGGCCGAACCGTCCACCCTTTATCCACGCGCTCGATCTGCATCGAGTCGCTCCACCTCGCGGCGCCTGACGCGTCCGTAACCTTGATCGCAAACGTAATCGGTTCGTCGCTCTTGGCGCCGGATGGTACAATCGAAGCAATAGCAATTTCTAAAACGCCTTTTGAAGAGAGAATTCCCCACGACGGCTTCAGGGCGCGCTTTGAAAGCTCTCCCGCGGCAAATACCATCGCTTGCGCGGTGAAGCCCGACGGATCTTTGTGCTCGCGAATCCGCGCCGGAATGACCAGCTTATTACCAACGATAGAAACCTGGTCAGCGGGGCCGAAGTCCAGCGGTCGATCCGGCGGCGGTCGGTTGCAAACAGTTTGATTGTGATTCTCCTGCGTAGAGTCGCTCAGCGCTTGTTTCACCGAGGATAGGCTCGTGACATCTTCATCAGCATCCCGGCTTTCATTACTGCACGACGCCGGCAACACTTAGAGCGAGAATCATTAGTATATTATGACACGCTCTCTGATTTTGGTTTGTTAAATTTAGAAACATAATAATTCCTCCCTGTTTTGTGATCAATAGAACATATTGGCTATCGTCGATCCCCTGGTAAAAGCGGGTAAGAGAAGTAAAACCCCGAAACGATTCAATTACGATGTAAACCTCGCGGCTTGAGAAATCTTGTCGCTACTCCCAAAAGCAAACTACTCAGAAAATCTACCCCCCCCCCCCCCAA
>JAFGIB010000460.1 GCA_016929805.1 Deltaproteobacteria bacterium
ACCCTAAGTGAGGTTCAAAAAAAGTGAGCACGCCCTTAGTTCGCGCTATTTTTCGCGAGCGAAGCGGTTTACGCCGACGGATTTTTTTCAACGTTAAGGTCAAATACAGGCTAATCGACAGCTTCCATCATCGCAGCAGATATTGGGCCATCTACAGCTAGAGCCTCGTTCACCGCACGAACAAAAGCCCTCGACACAACGGTCGGCGTTTATCGACCAACAACGCCGCCGACAACTACCGCAATTATTAAATGAGTTAAAGAGATCGGTTTCACAGCCGTTCTCGGGGTCATTATCGCAGTCGCCCCAACCGACTTCACAGCCGATCAGCTCACACTCGCCTTGAACGCAGGCATAGCTACTGCCGCTGCCGACTTCCGACGTCGGGCAGGCGTGATCGCACGAACCGCAGTGCATCGGCGAATCGAGCGACGTTTCACACCCATCGCCCGGATCGTCATTGCAGTCCGCGTATCCATCGTCGCACGACTCGATCTCGCAGCTTCGGGAAGAACACGTTGCGGTAGCGTTCTCAACTTCGCAAACGACTTTGCACGCGCCGCAATTATCGTTAGCGGTCAGTCGCGTTTCGCAGCCATTTGCGTCGTCTCGATCACAGTCATCGTAATTCTCGTAGCAACTCGCGATCACGCATCGGCCGGCTTCACACAACGCGTTCGCGTTTGTCAATTTGCAGTTTTGGCTCGCTCCGGGCTCGTCGGTTTCGCCGTCACAATCATTGTCCTCGCCGTCGCAAACCTCGGGTCTCGCGCGGCAACCATCCTGGTCCGCGTCCGGAGCGTTGGCGTCGTCGACGGGCTGACCGACCTCTGCTTTATCCGCCGTATTGCCGCCGGCATCTCGGACATCCGCCTTATAGTCCGACCCGTCCATCGCACCGCCATTGTCGCGTTCAGCGTACAGCCTCCAGTCGCGTTGTCCCGGGTCTCCAGCGTTACAGCCGACCGATAAGAGTAGATAAATCAATAGACAGCGCGGCGAAAGGCTAAAAATCAGTCGAGCGCGTTTCGCCTTCGACGGCTCGGCGCGATCCGCGTCACCCGAGCAAGCTCTGTTTTTGCGGCCCAAGATTTTCACCGTTACGGCTTCCCTAACGATTCTGCTAAGAGCCTGTCCCGGTAGGCCTTGTCGGCGGCCGCTTACCGGGATAGGCGCTAAATCACAATATAGCACAATCGATCCGAGGGCATAGACCGCGATTGAGCGGAAAAAAGCCGAGCAATTGATAGCGATTGTCACCGATAATCGTATTATCAATCGCACGCGTCCAGTAGAGGCGTCACATTAAGAGAGAGCAAAGCCGGTCTAGAAGGCGCTCGCGCTTTGGGGCTACTACTTTTTCGCGAGCTTTAGCGCGGGAACGATCAGCACTAGATACGCGGCGACCGCTAAAAATAGGTTATTATTAATTCCGCTCCACATCGAGATCGCGACCGCGGTGACCGAAGCGAGCACGGAACAGGCGCCGTTAACACCCCACATCCAAGGTAAAGCGTCATCCGCCAGGCGCCGCACAATTCTCAGCCCCATGGGAAAACAAAACCCCATGAAGAACGCCGGCACGCCGACCATGGTCACGACCACGAGGCATCGCGTGGCCAACCCCTGTTGAATAGTTAAATCGAATACCTTTTGAAGCGAAAGCGTGAGCGCCAACAGAATGACCGCTATGGTCGTCGGGATGATGATCAACCAGCGTGTCTGATGCTCAACGTCGATGCGATCGGAGGTCAAGCTGCCCAAGCCCGCGGCTAAAATCATCGAAAAGAGAATCACCGATACCGCGTAGGTAGGGTGGCCGAGATATATCGAGAAGCGTTGCATCAAAGGGATTTGAACCCACATAAAACCGAGCCCGATCGCCGCGAAATAGGCGACCGCGTAGGAAAAGCTCGCGCGGTCCAAGGAAGGCAGGCCGGCTTTAACCAGCGGCCCGAGAATCACCGCCGCGACCAAAATCGCCGACACGAACCAGAGAACGAGCAAAATCCGCGTCGCCATTAGGTTTCCCTCGCCGACCACTCCCATGCTTTTCTCGGTTGCCATTACCGTAAACAAGCTCGCGGGTTTGAGAATGTTAAAGAAATAGGGTTTCTGATCCGTGGGAGGGGTGTAGTCGTAGGGTTGATTTTCAACGAGCTCGTCAAGCTCTGTTCGCGAGCTACTCGCCGCGATCGCGGCTAGTAACGGCTCTTTCGAAGGCTCTCCCGGCATCAACAAGATATCAAAACCCATGCGCCGCGACACCGAACGAAGCTTGCGGATATCGGTTTCATCCAGCGGATCGATCGACAGCAATAAGCTCGCTATCGGGCCGCGCGTGACCAGCGCCATGTGTTCGATGGGATGCGACACGCCCCGATCGAGCAAGGCCGCGGTAGCCAAGGAGATCAGACGGCTGGTTTCCGAGGCCATCGAGGGCGAATACCATCTGGATACGCTAAAAATTCCTCTCGGCTTCAATCTATTCAAAAAGACGCGCCAACCGTCCACGGTATAAAGCCCGTTTTCCGAAAGGGTGAAAGCGCCGGCCCCGGTGGCCGCCCAGGTGTCGATCAAAGACATTTGTAAAATGTCGTACTTCTGCTTCACCCGGGTGAGATAGGAACGCGCTTCGTCGTGCACCAGGGTAACGGAGGGATGAGTGGCGATCGACGCGTAGAAACGCTGAGGGCCGGTGAGAATGTGGATAAAGGCCTTGTTGATCTCAATACCGACTACAGAGCGGCTCTCCGCCCATAACGCCGTCAATAGATCACGACCGCCTCCGACGCCGATAATCGCCGCGTCGCCGTTTTTACGAATGTGGTAGCCGATCGCGGTGACGTCGTATCCGATCCAACCGAGCAAATTGGTATCGCCGTTCCATTCGGTCATGCCGGTTCCCGCGTATCCATCGATGGTCATGCTCATGCCGCTCACTTGAAAATCCGGCGCGCCCTCTCCCTTGGCCCAGTATTGCAGCGGACCGACCGCGGGCTCGCGTACCGCTACCTGCCCGTGTAAGGTCCAATATTCCGCCGCGACTTTCGGAATCAGCACGGGAGGCAACGCCATTCCCTTTTGGTAGGCCACGCGCAGGCCGGAGCGAGAAAGACCGTTCAGGTACGCGGCGACGCAAAGAAACAAGGCTAAAGCTAAAACGCCGCGCCAGCGGCCGGTTTTACTATAGAGGTGAAAACACATGGTCCCGGCCGCGGCGATCGCCGAGGTGAACAGCGCCACCGACGAAATGTCGGTCTCATTTATCAGCGGGATAAAGACCAAGCTGCCGAGCGCGGCGCCGATCAGATCGACGGCGTAAATCAGCCCGCTGGACCCCTCGATACGCGTCAGCGCGATCGCGACCAGAACCCCCGAGGCGAAAAACGGCACCGCGATCGCCACCGTGGTCGCGGTCAACGCCGAGAGATTGACCGCGGTAATCTCGGTTTGAATCGGAATGATCAGCGTGACGATGTGACCGATGGGGATAGAAAGGGTAAACAACGTTCCATAGCGGGCGAGAGCACGGCGCGCGTTCGCGTCCTGAAACTTGGCGCCGCCGAGATAGACGTGTATCGCGCCGGCCGCCATACCGAACATCGCCGTCGATACCGCGAAGAACGACAAATGGTACCAGGTGATAACGGATAAGAGTCGGGTGTTCAGGATCTCGATAGTCAACGTGGCGAGCGTCGTAAGAAAGAGACCCGCGAGAAACAAAGGCTGGCCTTTAGACATCGTGGTCTGTACTTACCCTACTATTTTTGGAAAATCCATTGTCGAATCTCATTTCTTGAAGGCTTTTGCCTCGCAACCTACGGGCAATACGGCCTGAACGGTTATGATTTCTTCACCGCTCTGAGAGGCGCTTTACGCACGCCTTTGGCTTTTCGTTTGGGTTTCTCCCCGCTATCTTTTACAACCGGTAAGCGCCGAACCACATGCGCCACCTGTTGCCGGCCGGTTTGAGTCGCCGGAAATCGATACTCTCGGACCAGCGGTTCGACGCAGCTCTGCATCGACATCGGAGCGACAAAGACATTTCCGATTTCTCCATCGCCTTGGACCACCATGGAGATCCGAGCGGCAATCGGCTTTTCGGCCACCTTGAGCATACAGGTGCGGATCATGCGCTCGGCGGGACGTAAAACCTGCGCCACCATGCCCATGCTCAAATAACGCGGTTGGCTCTCGGCCTCGGTCTTTTCACTTGCGGCCGGTCCGGTCTCTGCTTGTGACGCTTGCTTTTTGCCGTCCACCTTCTGTTCTTCCCGGGCGTCTGCTTTTACTAAAATTTTCTCCGTGTATTCTTTTAGACCCGGCATGCTCATGGGGTCTTGCGCGACGCTCTTCAGGCTGCTTCTCGCCCCCGCTCCTTGCAAAGCCATTAAAGTTTTTATCGCCGCTTTAAGCCCCTCTCTCAGATGTTCTTCCTCGGGCTCCGCGTGGTGCAAACGCAGAAACCTTTCCACCGCTCCAACTTCGGCTTTACCGCCCAAGGATTCGATCGCCTCGAAAATCGCCGCGAGCGCCCTGGCCGGCGTGTGCGGATCTTTTAGGTGCGAAACCAGGTACGGCGCCGCGCTTTTGAGCTTCATCGTCACGGCGGTTCTCGCAAGCGCCTCGATTGGAGGCGGGGGGATGTTGTGATTAAACGACCCGTGCCTCTTAAAGGCCTCCAGGATGGTTTCGCGACCCTTAGTCTGGCGGCTGAGGCCGCTACAAGCCGATAGTCGTACCGGTTCGGGCGCTTCGGCATCGTCGCATATCTGAAGCAGGCTGGCGGTCACCTCGGCGTTATCAAAACGCGCCAAATGTTCAATCGCGAAAGTTCGCGCGCTTGATAAACGCGAGTCGTCCAGCTTCGCCGCGACGATTAACTGCTCCTGTAAAGAGGGGGGTTGTTGTGGTTCTGCCGCTTGTTCGCCCTGCTGATCGGACGGCGGGGGTTTCTTCGCTTCCGGCGGCGCCCAATCACCGAGACGAATCCGTGCCACCGCCGGCTCGATCCCCATCTCCGCCTGCCAAAGCGTATCGCCGACGGCGGATAGAAAGTTGAGCTTACCCTTTTTGTCCACCGACATAATGCCGCCCGGTAGAACCGCGGTTCCGACGTTGTCCTCGGGCCCTTGATAGATCCATAAAATCGAGTCGCTGTCCGCATCCAGAGCGAAAATATAGCGATAAAAATTGAGATAGAGAATTCCGTCTTCAAGCCCGATCTCTTTTCCCCGGCCCGCGACCCGCCAATTCAGGTTGACCCGGTGCTCGGCGTTCTCCGGCGCGGGCACGGGCTCGTAACTCGCGCGCAACAGCTCAGGTTGACCGGGTAGCGATCGCGCCACGGGGCTGTAATAGACGCCTTTGTCTTTGCTGCCCGCGTCAAAACCCTTGGCAATCCGAAAAATCCCGTGCTGCCCCACGTACACCGAATCGCGGTCTACGAACGCGTGCCCGACCACGGAGTCTTTCATGATCCAACGGGCGTATTCAAAGCCTTCGTCCGTGTCGACAACCGAAACGCGATGGGTTCCCCAGGGTAAAACGATAAAATCGTCAATCACGGCCGGCACCCCACCGGGCAATTCCAACTCACGTTCCCATTCGATTTTGCCATTTCGTATCCCTACCAGCAGGCCGCGGTAGTACTCCTCCTCTTCCAGCGCCAGGGTCACGGCGACAAACGTGTCATCGGCATCGGCTCCAACGAGTTTCGCCGATTCGTCGATCAAAAACCGCTCCTCTCCGGATGAGAGCGCCCGCCCCACAACGCCCGCTTGCTCATCGGTGATAACATAAGGGCCGGCGATCACCGGGGCGGAATACGCGGTGACAGGGCGCGTCCAAAGCAGGCCTTTGGCGTAATCCCAAGCGAAAAGCTGCGCCGGCTCCTCGGTGATACCCACGATAATCGGTCTCTCTTTACGCGCTATAACCCTTTGAATGATTTGAAGAACCTCTTTCGCCCCCGGTCTGCTGCTTTCGACAAAGGTCCGCGGGAAGGGGGCGCTGCGCACGCAACCGATAGAGTAAAAGACCATAATAAGAGCGACACATATGATGGAAATACGAGGCGTAACCGCCGAGTAAGAAATCTTGCGACTCCGCGAAATTCGCTTATTCATGGCTTTTTCTCCTGTTTTTCGCCCGCGCTTCCGACTTCACGCTCGCTTTTGGAGTCCGCAACCGCGGCTTCCGTCTTTTGCGCGCTTTGGATCGCCTTTCCGATCGCCTCGCTCAACGGCTTGCGGCCGATTTCGGGTAGGTTGCTGATCAAGACGCGTAAAAACTCGTGAATCTCCACAGTGCCGTGCTCGCCGAGCCTGGCGATAATTCTCTTCTTATCGCGTATAGAGGTCGTTTTGCGATTGAGTAGCTCGCTGAATATCGGTTGTAGAACGCCGAAGGAATGCTCTTTCATATACGCGGTAAGCCTGTCGAGATCCGCTATCGTAACCCATTTCGCTATCTCATCGACGACGCCGGTGTTACCGCGTTCGAATACAAAAAAAAGATCGTTTAAAGCTCTTCGACCGCCGATTTGACTGAGGGCCTTTACCGCCGCGACGCGGACCTTCTCGTCCGGGTCGTCCAGCGCGACGCGGACAACCGCGTACGCGTGTTTTATTTTCAGTTCTCCGAGCGCCCGGATCGCCGCCGCCCTAATGGTTGCGCGCCGATGCTCGCATAGCTCGATTAAAACCGCGGCGGCCGACGCGCTTTTCGCCGCACCGAGCGCGTCCAGGGCCGACTCGACCAAAGCGGGGGGCAACCCTTGGCGAAGCCGCGCGACCAGGGGTGCGACGATCGCCGGCGTTGCGATCTCTTTCAGGTACTTGATACCTTTACTCACCTTGTCGCTCTCGGCCGACGCCAATAGCTCCTTGGCCTGCGCGAAATTAATCTTGGGCTCGGCCTCGCCCGGCGCCCGTGCTCGCGCCTTGCTGGAGCTTTTAACCGATGCCTTGGGGGTCGATTCTACCGTTTTCGTCGTGTCCGAAGCGGCACTGTTTTTATCAGCGGAGTCGGGTTTTGCTTTCGGCTTTACCCCGGGTATTGCCGCGCTCGACGGTTTTGTTCCGCTCTCTGCTTTTGACGCGCTCGGCGCCGCCTCTTCTTTCTCTATTCGCTCTACTTCTTCTCGCGCTTGCTTTTCCGGCCTCGTCCGCGCATGACCTTCGTCAGCCTTCTTCTCAGGATCTCGCTTGGTCACCGCCTTTGGTTTCGACGCTTTTTGGTTCTTTCCCGCGCTGGGCTTTTCTCTTTCTGACCTTGCCTGAGCCGGCTTGACTTGCGCCGTCTCTTTCGGCGCGGCCTGCTCTTCGATAGATTCTTTTTTCCGATCCGCCTTCGCTTGAGCCTCGAGCTCGGCCGCGGCTAACGCAAACGAGATACATATAGCGATTGCCAACGCCTTAGTCCCGATCGATTGGTGGTCACCCATATCATCCTCCGCGCCTATTGTACAATCCTACGAATACCTGCTTTGACCACTATATCGCGATACACGCGTTATTGAAAATATGCGTCAAAACGACGCGCGAATGAAATTGCTGAAAACAAACCCACGCGCCGAGTCCGATCGCTATTTGTCTCCCCCACTGAGACCGCGGTCATATACCCACTGTACGACTTCATCTACGATGATATGACCCCAAGGGCCGCGTTCGCCGTCTATTATCTGTAACCTGGCTTTTTTACCTCGATAGGGTGAGATATACCATAGGCGCTGACCGATCATATCGGCGTTACATCCGGTGGCGGAAAAGACGATTTTTTCGTCGATCATCAATGCGACTCTTTCCATGCGCGAGTTACGTCCGCCTGCAAGCCCGAGTTCCATTACGTCGCCGATGAGTTCAAACGGCTCCGATATCAAATGCGCGATCGGCTCATCACCTTTGTGCGGGTGATAAGTTGACAGGATAGAGCCGTGATTGCGCGCCAGCTCTCCCCGCCAGATAGGCTGTCTAAATATCTTGGTTTCGGCGAAAGCCGCTCCATTAATCTCAAATCGCCTTTCATCCTCGGGATCGAAATGGATCGCGCTGGCGGCGTTGGGGCGGTGCGATCGGCGAAAATCCGCGGGCATCGCCCAGCGGCTCGCGTCAACTTCGGAAGGTAACGATAATTCGAGTAAACGCCGTTCCAGCGCGCGGCGTTTCTCGGGTTGATCGACCCGCGAAAAGTAAAACTCTTGAAAAAACCAGGCGTCGCAAGCGAGTTGTTCCCGGTCGCGTTGGCGCGGCAACGAGCTGAGGTAGGCGTCGAGTAGCCGATCGAAATCAATCATCAATCCCCCCTTTTCTCTCTGTAATGCTTTAACCGTGGCCGGCTCGTAATGCACGAGTTGAAAAACCGTCTTTCCCAAAACGAATCGCGTCCATTGATCGTACGGCTCGGGATAAACCTCGGTGTCGCTGATATCCACCTCGCTGGCCACGATATACGGCGAAGTCGCCGACTTCTCATGTCCCGGCCGGCCGCGCCGGCTGATCGGTCGGCGCGCGATATCGCGATTGGTGATCCCGAATAGATCCACGACCTTTAATCGGGTGAAGTATCCGACCATACCTACACGATGTACGCCCAGCGTCGGCCTTAGACCCTGATCGACGAGCTGCCGTTTAAAGCTCCGCGCCCATCGAAAACCGATGGAATCTATAATAATCGGCGAAAAGGATTTGAGCCGATAGAAACTGCGTTCGTCGGATATTCCCCACTTTTGCTCCCAGGGTCTGATCAATTCGACGGGCACAGCCGCGATCGAGAGCAACAGCAGGGACAAACCGACCGCGCAATAACGCCCCCGGGACCATAGCTCCCTGAGAGCCACCTCCGCCGCGATCAACAACGGGGCGATTAGTGAAACCAGCAATCGGCCGTACATGAAGTCGCCCCCGATCTTCGCGAGATAAAAGAGATACAAGGGCACGCTGAAGAGAAGATACCTGCCGAAGAGCGAGTGACGGCGGAGAAAGAGCGTATACAGGATCAGCGGTGAAGCGGCCCAGAAGCCGCTTCCGATGAAAAAAGATAATAGATATACACCGCCCTGGCTGAAATAGGAGAGCTGCGCCGATTTCGCATAAAAGGTATTGGGGAAAAAGTCGCCGTAATAGCACCAGCGCCAAAAAAAATAGGGTAGATAGATCAATAGAAAAGGCGCCGCATAGCGGATTAGATCAGCGCGGTTTCTCCCCGACATAGCCATGGCGACGCCCAAGGTCAGGAAAAAAATCGCGTGATCCGGATGGGTCATGATCGCGGCCACGCCCAAGAGGCCGCAGCTCGTCGCGGCGCCGGCAAGCGCGCGTTGCAACGCAAGCAGCGCGAACGCGGCCGCCGCCATGGTCTCCAACCCCGAGGTCGAAAAAGAGACCATCACGGCGTTGGTCGCGACCCAGATCGCGGCGATCGATACGGCGGGCGCCTCGCCCCGCGGCGATAAGGCGCGCGCGAGCCGCCAGACCAACGCGATGAGCGACGCGAAACAGCAAAGACCGACGACTATCGACCCTTGGCCGGGATCGATTCCGAGAGCGATGAACATTGCGCTGAGCATGGTCCACAAAAAATTGGTGTAGCCCTCCACGCGCTCGCCCGGATTGAAAACCAACCCCTTCGCTTCGGCCAGGTTGGCGGCGTAACGATACGAGATAAAAGCGTCGTCGCTGATCCAGCTTAGCTTTATTCCCCATATTATACCGCTGGCTACGGCGACGAATAAAACCACCCGCGATATGGCGGCGCGTTGCCTCGTCCCCAGTCGCCGGTGTAGTTGGGGAGGCACGGAGACGAGCGCCAGGAGAAAAAAAAACAACGCGATCTCCCACTTGGATATCAGCTCGGGAACTAAACGCGAAAGCATTTCGGCTGGCGGGTTACTCATTTTGCTCGCGCCCCAGTCGGATGCTCTAGGCCACGAGCGCCCGGGCGGCAAGGTGAACCGACGGTCGCCGGAAAAATTGTCGCTTGACCCGCGTCCCGAGGACAAACAAATTCCGATTTCGTTCGCGATTTCTCCGCGATTGAGGCCGCAACCGGATAATCAATGCGAGAATACCTCAACGATATATCGGAAGCTAACCGACGCCTGGGTATGCGTTTGAGAGCCGATCCCAAGACCCGCTGGGCAATGATTCCGGGAGATTGGCGTTTTCATCCATACTTGTTTCTCGCTCTCGCAACCCTTATCGTGGCCGCGCTGCTCGCGATCGGAGCGTTCGCCTGGTGGGCAAACCGGGTGGTTTTCGACGACGCGTATATTTCATATCGTTACGCCGAAAATCTGATCAAGGGCAACGGCCTGGTCTACAACCCGGGCGAACGGGTGGAGGGGTATACGAATTTCTTATGGGTGTTGATCGGTGCGGCCGCGTTGGCCATCGGCTGGGACGCCTCTGAAGCCACGCAATACCTGGGAGTGGCGGCCTACCTCGTTACTTTAGCTATCACGTCGATTTTTTTCTTGATCAAGGTCGTCGAACGGCGGGTCACCCCGCTATTGCTATTACCCTTTCTACTCACCCTGGTTCTGCCCGGGGGTTATGCCGCGAGTTCCGGAAGCGGGTTGGAAACGAGTTTTGTCGCCCTACTTCTACTCGCCATGGGTTATTTTAGATATATTCACCAGCCGAGCTCGAGGTTTGGGCGGAGCGCGATGTTGTTGTTGCCGTCCGTGGCTTGTCTCACGCGCGTCGAGAGCGTGCTCGCGGTGTTTGCCCGGGCCGTCGCTACAGTGGTGTACGAACGCCGATTGCGGCGATCGTTTCGCTCGGCGTTGAGCCGGACCGCGCTTGAGGTTGCGCCCACGGTTTTTGTCGTGCTCGGATATCTTGGATGGAAGTTGTCTTATTACGGCGATATCTTGCCGAATTCCTACTACGCCAAAGGGGCTGATCAATTCAATTTCGCGGCCGGCTTCCTCTACCTCAAAGCCTTTTGCCAAAGCAATCCGCAGGTTTTTCCGCTCTTTGTTCTGATCGCGATCGGATGGATATCGCTTAAATCCGCTCGGACTGCGGCTTTTTACACCTACGGGTCAATCACGATCGTTCTTTACTTATCGTATATCGTCAAGGTAGGCGGCGATTTTATGCAGTACCGTTTTGTTTGGCAGTTATATCCTCTCTATGTTGTTCTTTCGATCGTCGGGCTCGCGTCGGTAACGCGCAATACCGTCGCCGTGGCATTGCTCTTGTCCGCGACCGTTGTCATGGGCTCGGTCCATGACGTGGTGTTGGAGAAACGCTACGGTATGCAATCGTTGGAGGAGATGAACCGGTACGCCACCGAGGGCAGAGAGATCGGCCCTTTGCTCTCAAAGCTGTTGCCCGAAAAAACCGTGATCGCGACCACCCTGGCCGGGACGATGGCGTATCGATCGCGCTTGAAAATTATCGATCAATGGGGGCTGAACGATAGTTACGTCAGGCATTACCCGCGACCGCACAATTACTTCAGAGGACACCGGAAATACGCCACCGACGAACATCTGAAAAAACGCGGCGTTAGCCTCTGTTTCGCCCATCCAGTCGTGTGCAAATGCTCTGCTCTTTGTAAACAAAATCTGCCCAATGTCTTTATTCGAATGGGAGACAACCGCTGCCTGCGCTCTTGGTACTTCCAACAAAAAGACCAGCTTACCGAATACTTTTGTGAGCATCCGCAATGGTTTATACTACACAATGTCGAGTGTAAACGGCGCTGAAGACGCTCGCTCGAAGACCGCGATTGAAACCTAATGTGGCAGAAACCCCGCCGGAGTAAACCGCTTCACTCGCGAGAAACAGGGCAAAGCGAGCGTGTGCTCGCTTGTTGCGTCGCTCGCCCGGAAGGCTCGGCGCGCGCGTATCTCACGGCTTTTTCCCCCTTTCCGCTCGACGTCATCAACCGTGTTCGGGTAAGATAAGGCGAATAACTTGCAGGTTTCCGCTAGCGTTAAAACGACTTTATTTCTTTTATTGTCGGTCATTTCAGGCGCAATCGCTCTATGGCTACCGCGTCCCGTCGCTCCGATCGAGCTGCCGAGTTTAAAGCTCGACAAACGCCAAGTTGAGCGGGTTATTCGCGAGGATCGGGTGTTGGCGAAAAGACCTCTCGCCTCGGAAGAAGCCGCTCGGATTCAAGCGCTGGTATTGGAAAAAGGCGAGTCGGAAAGAGAAGCGACCGAGCCGTTGCACCGATTTCAGCGTCGTCGCCTCGATCTTGCCCGCGCCGTCGTCGCGCTTCGCGAGCGGCGGGGCGATCAAGCACTGGTAGCGTTGCGGGCAAAAGCAGTCGAGATGCTCGAGAAAGCCTTGGCTTTACAGCTTTCGAAACGAGAATCGCAAGGGGTTTTGGGGGCCTTTCCGGTCTATCTCGAGCGTTACGGCGCGACCCGAAACGGCGAGATCGTCGCTCCGCGCTTCTTGATTAGGACCATGTATAAATCGCGATGGAACGTCACCGTGGGACTGGATCCCACCTTCTTGTTTAAGCCCGTGGAGCGCCTCGCTCATTTCGGTTGGCTCGCGCTTCACGCGGACAATGCGCCGATACAGCTACGTATCAAAGCGTTACAGCAATACGCCCTGGCTGGAGGCCGACAAGTCGCCGAAGCCAACGGAGTGCTGCATTTTTTAGCGGGAAATTATCCGCAAGCGGTTCGTTTTCTCTCTGCCGCGTATCAGCAAAAAGGTTCGTTTCGACTGCGTAACTACCTGCTCGGAGCGAAAAAAGCGGGCGAACGGGGCGACTGACTCTTCTGGACACCGGCGAGCGGATACCGTAAGCTTTGATCAGCGTACTGATCGGGTTGAAACCATCATGATTTTACGCTCTATCGAGGTCATCCGCGGTCGCACTCGGGTTCTTAGGACCCCGCGCGCGGCCGCCGAAAACGTGCAGCTTAGGCGGCCGGTCGGAATAAACCCGCCAACTGCGGCCGCGCCCGGTCTGGGCGGATTTATTTCGAACAGCCTCCTTAGCGTGCTTGTGTCCGCTTC
This sequence comes from Deltaproteobacteria bacterium, assembly GCA_016929805.1. Classification (GTDB taxonomy): domain Bacteria; phylum Myxococcota_A; class Polyangia; order Polyangiales; family JAFGIB01; genus JAFGIB01. The sequence continues at coordinate 12,996 of JAFGIB010000460.1, forward strand.
GCGCAGTGCGTCTGTAGGGACAACCGCTGCTCGCTCTGATATTGTCGCTGCCGTCGCATTGTCTGAAAAAATTCTGCGTCCGACCGTAGCTTGTAAGAAAGCGATGGCGCTCGGCGGAGCGATACCGGGGATCGGGAGCGTCTCGCGCGCTAATTGGGTTGCGTTTGATCTGTTCGAGACCGGGATGGCGTCGCTCCCGGCTCTTCTGCCACCGTTTTTTAAAAGAGGAGCTCGCGTCGGTGCGTATCAATCTTCGTAAAAGCCTTTTTATCCTTCCCAACCTATTCACCTTATCCAGTATTTTCTGCGGCTTTTACGCGACCTTTCTCTGTTCCTCGGGGGCGACCGACGACGACCTCTATCGCGCTTCGTTGATGATTATCTTCGCTATTTTTTTCGATACCGTCGACGGACGCGTCGCCCGTCTGACCCGTACCCAAAGCGCCTTTGGCATCCAAATCGATTCGCTGGCGGATATCGTCTCTTTCGGCATCGCGCCGGCGCTGTTGGTGCATCGCTGGGCGCTCGAGCCTCTCGGGCTACTCGCCATCCTCGCGAGTTTCGCCTTTGTGGCTTGCGGCGCCATCCGTTTAGCGCGTTTCAACGTGCTCAGCATGACGCGCGACGGAAGCCCGGGTAAGCCGAGTAAATATATCTTGGGTCTGCCGATACCGGGCGCGGCGGGTATTTTGGTTTCTCTGGTCGTGGCCAATCACGCGGTCGCCGGACAGCTTTCGGGCTCGCCGATCTTGATCCTCTGCGTGGTGATCGCGCTCTCGTTATTCATGATAAGCACGATCAAGTTCCGTTCCTTCAAGGATCTGCGCATGTCGTGGAGAACCTTGCTGCTTTTGTCTTTCGCCATCGGCTCGAGCGCGGTCGTCGCTCTCAGATTCCACGTCTCTTTCGCATTGATCTGGCTGCTTTCGAGCTACGTCGCGATCGGGCTGTTCGAGACGCTTTACTCGCTGAGCAAGCGCGTTTTAAAACAACGCAGGCTGGAGCGCCGCAGCGAAGACCCCGGGGAGATAACCGGGGGATAGATCAACGGCGATAGAAAATCGGCAAGCTTTTGACTCTCCCGAGCTTTCGGGTTTATACGAGCTCATATGAATACACACAACAAGACGACTGCTTTGGTTACCGGTTCCTCCTCGGGTATCGGCCGGGAAATCGCCCGCGAGCTGGCAAAGGACGGGTGCGATCTCGTGCTTACGGCGAGGCGTCTCGATCGATTAAAAGAATTAAAGGGCGAGCTTGAATCGCGTCATCCCATCGAGGTGATGGTGATCCAAGGCGACTTGGCGGATCCAAGCACGCCGCAAGCGCTTTACCGCGAACTCGCCGCGGCCGATAAGCGGATTAATTTTCTGGTCAACAACGCCGGTTACGGCAATCCCCGAACCTATCTCGATAGCGGCTGGATAGAGCACGCGTCGCTGATCCAAGTCATGTTGACCTCGGCATGCGAGCTGACGCATCTTTTATTACCCTCGATGGTGGCCGAAGGCTACGGGCGGATTATCAATGTCGCCTCGATGGCCGGTTATTTGCCGGGCACTTTCGGAAATACCCTTTACGGCGCGAGTAAATCGTTTTTGATCAAGTTCACCGAATCGCTCTCTCTCGAGCTTGAGAATAGCGGCGTTAAGCTGTGCGCGGTCTGTCCGGGATTCACCTATTCCGAGTTCCACGACGTCACCGGCACGCGAGCCGCGTTGAGCTGGTTGCCGGGCTTCATGTGGATGGACGCGAACACGGTGGCGCGACAAAGCATCAAAGCGGTAAATCAGGGGCGGGTGGTCTATATCAACGGCGTGATTAACCGGCTCGTGCTCGACGGGGCGAAGCTGTTGCCTCAAAGGGCCGCTTTAGAGATCAGCCGCAGACGGTCCAAGATGACGGAATAGCCGCCGTTACCTCGTTTTCGAGCGACGGCCCCGTGGTTTTGGATTCTCGTAAACCGAGATGATCGGAACGCCGTCGTAGGTCAGGACGTAAACCGGCTGAACGGTTCCGTAAACCGTCCAGATTTGAAAATCGACCTCGGCGAAATGCTGCTCGTGGTGAACCATCGCGTAATCCGCGGTCGCAATGTCGGGCGCCGCCCGAATCGTATGCTTTAGCCGCCCATCGCGCGACAACATTTGCCAAGCCTTATAGGTCGTATCGCAGAGCCATACGCTTTCGCCCGGATGAAGCCGGCGGTTGAAAAAATCGACCAGGCTCCCGGTCGTATACCCCCAATACTGCCTGTTCATACCGAGATCGGCCGAGCCGGGGACAAAACCAGCGGCAAAACCGTAATGGGAAAGCGCAAAGGGATGACTGTGCTCGGTCTCCACCACGGCCGGCGCGAGCAACAAAGCGAGGCAGATCAACGGCGCCGCCAAGGCATTTTTTTTGGGCAGCCGGTTAGCCAGCGCTTCGCTGACGCGATCAAAGCCTACCCCGGCAAACAGCGCGACAAAAGGATAAGCCGTCAGCCAGTGCTTGGTGCCGCCGAAAATCGGCGTCGACGGCAACGCGATCAGAACCAGCGGCGCGAGCATCGATCCGATAAACAACAGCGTTGTCTGACGCGGATCACCCGTTGCGTCTCGAACGGAGAAAGCTCGCTTTCGCGCGAATAGATAGCTTAAAAGGGGACGCAGCTTGAGCGCGAGGCCCGCGACGCATAACATAAGCGTGGCCAACGGAACCGTGAAAAGGGTCATCACCCAAGGATAAGAGATTGGAAACGGCGGCCTGAAGTAGTTAACGCCGAAATAGGCCATGTTGTAGTAGACGTGATGGGCGTGAAAGGCGACGTACTCCACAATTCTCGGCCAAGTGTCGGTCCACAACCAAGGCCAGCTTCCGATGAAGATCGCCGGTCCGATGAACAGCATCGAAATCAACCAATAGGGCACGAGCCCGAGCGATTTACCCTCGCCGTTTTTGCGCGCCCTGAGCTCAACCACTGTAACCCACGAGAAATGAATCGCGAAGATCGCGGGCAAGACCCAACTGTTGTGCTTGGTCGCCAGGGCCATACCGAAAATGACCCCGAGTAGCAGCGTCCACGCCAGGCTGGTTAAGGCGCGCCAATAGGCGTAGATGACAAGGGTGGTCATGAGCGCGATGGGAACGTCAAACGCCGCCAGATGCGCGTGGTAAAAAAGCCGCGGCATCAACGCGAAGCCTAACGAGGCGAAAAGCCCGGCCGATCGACCGATGCTGCGGGCGCCGAAAATGTAGATCAACCAAAGCAGAAGTCCGGCGCTCAGCATGCCGAAAAAGCGATAGCTGAGTGAGTCGTGCGAGAATACTCCCCAGGCGCGATGCGCGAGATAGCTGAATGAGAAAAGGGATTTGAACAGCGGGGGGTGCTCGTGGTTGACCCGCCAAACGCGATCGATGAACTCTTTATAAAACGCCTCGTCTCGACCGCACACGAGCGCGTCAAACCACTCGGCATAACTCTCGGCGGCAATCGCGTAGAAACTCTCGTCGCGAGACATGCCGAGATCGGGCGCGGTCGCGATCAGCAGCGCGAGATAGATAAGCATCAAGGCCGCGCCCACGGCGTGGTCGCGTATCGTGAGCTCGCGATCCCGCCTCATCGCCGCCCTCGTGTTTGCGAGCCGCGCCGTACGCTAGCCGCCCAACAGAAGCTACGCTCGTGAGGTCGCGGAGCCGTGACCTCGATCGTGATCTCGCCGCGCTTTCGAGGGTCGGTCGATTCGCGAGTAGGCGCGCTGAGCGCCTTCCACCCGTCGCCGTCGCGATGGATCATCTCAGCGATCTGCTTTCCGTCGATCCGAATCACGGCTTTAACCGGACCGCCCTTGAGGTCGCGTTCGTGCTCATAATACAGACCTCCGTAAAAGCGCATCCATTCTCCCAAGGGGACATCGCGATAGCTCACTCGAATAGGCTCTTTACCCGCGGGATGCTGCCACACGCAATATCTCGGCTCGAGGCTCATGTTTTCCATGACCACCGGCGCGACCCAAAGCCACGGGCGCGGGGAGTCACACGCGAAAAGCTCTCGCGGGGGCAAGACGCCTTGTCCGAGCCCCCCTCCCGAGGCCGGCAATAGGCTTAATAAAGGACAGACTTCTCGGGACCCCCTGCGGACCATGGTAACCTCGGCGCTTTTGACCTCTTTCACTAAATCGTATAGGACCTCGCTCTGCCCGAGATCCCAACGCAATAGCTCAACCCGGCCGTAGCGCCGTGAGAAATCAGGCTCGCGCCGCGGCGCGTCAGCCGGTCGCGCACCGCGAATCGCAAGTGTCCACAAGCGTTGATAAGCGTCTAGGTCGCTCGCGCCCGCGTCAGCAAGCGAGATGCGGTCGCCGAGCACCCACCGCAGAATCGGATCAGCCCAAGCCGGCGCTACCTTGATCGCGTCGCGCTCTCGCCGGTTCGCCCGGACGTGGGCCGCCGCATCCCGCCACTGCTCGATCGTCGGCACGCGGGATCTCGTAACAGCGTGAGCGATGACTTCCACTAAGGCAAAAGCCAATATAAGCAACCAGTAAACGCTGCGGCGCGGAGGCGAGTCGTTTTGCCCGCGCTCGCACTTGTCAGAGGAGCCCGTCACGACCGCGCAAGCGTATTCGGTCGGGGGGCTTTCGTCCAGCAAAGCCGATAAAAAACCTCCCGTTGCCTCGCGCGCTCGCCGCCTCGCGGCCGCCGAGCAGGCGACTCGACCCGTTTATCTGGTTTGATAAAAGCTCAGCATTCCCACATAGAGAAAGCCGATGAGGAAGAGTACCAAAAAGGGAATACTCGCCCACGACCCGGTTAACACGGCTAGGATGATGGTAATAAAGAAATAGAGCCCGAATCCAAGCTCCAGCACGGTACCTAAGCTTTTTGATCCGGCCCGATATTTCTTGGCGATCCAGTTGCCGTCTCGTCGCAAAATGCCGTGCTTCGGCGTTCGCACGAACTCGGACTCTCTGCCGATCAAACCCTCGAGCACGGCTCGGGCGTTATTGATCGACAGTCCGATACTGACCGCCATCATCAAAGGTATTCGCTTTATCGCGTCCCACTTGTCGTGGTACAGGGCCCGGTAGGTGGCCACGTAGAAGATCACGATTGAAAGGCAGGTCGTGGCAAACAGGGGAACGTCCAGCAACAAGAGCTCGGGTCGTTCCATATGGCGCCTGAGTAACATATTCGGAAGCTGCAACGCCGCGAGTATGATTAGAAAAAGGTAAGCGAAGTTGTTGGTCAGGTGAAACAGACACTCGATTTTTACTTTAAGCGGGATGTTCGCCTGGATCACCGTGAGCAGCAGCTTTCTCGTGGTCTGGGCCGAACCCTTTGCCCAGCGGAACTGTTGACCTTTAAAGCTATTCATTTCGCACGGTATCTCCGCCGGCGCGATCGCATGCGGGACGTAAATAAACCGCCAACCCTTGAGCTGCGCGCGGAAGCTCAAATCCATATCCTCGGTCAGCGTATCGTGTTGCCAACCGCCCGCGTCGACGATCGCTTGTCTTCGCCAAATCCCCGCGGTTCCGTTGAAATTAAAGAAGCGGCCCGAACGATTGCGCGCGATGTGCTCGATGATGAAGTGGCCGTCGAGCATTAACGATTGCACGCGCGTTAAGACCGAGTAGTCGCGATTGAGGTGGCCCCAACGCGCTTGCACCATTCCGACCGCGGGATCGGTGAAGTAGTGAATCAGGTCTTTGATAATGCTTTGAGTGGGAACGAAATCCGCGTCGAAAACCAGCGTATAGTCGCTTTTCGCTACTTTCAGCCCATTCTCGAGCGCGCCGGCTTTAAAGCCGATGCGATCGTCGCGGTGAATATAGACGATATCAAAGCCGCGCGCCTTGAGCTGCTCGACCTTCGCCTCGGCGATTTCAACGGTTTCGTCCGTGGAATCGTCCAGCACCTGGATTTCCAATAACTCTTTAGGATAGTCGATAGCCGCGACGCCTTCTAATAAGCGCTCCGCCACGTACATTTCATTGTACATCGGTAACTGAATCGTGACTTTGGGCAGCTCTTCGAAATACCTCGCGGGTCTGGGCGCTTTCGCTCGGTGCCTCCAATAGAGATAGAGCAGCAGCCCGCGATGGAAGCCGTATAGGCCGAGTATAGACAACACCATCAGATAAAAACCAATAATCACGATCTCCGTCATGGATATCTCCGACAAAACGTTGGCTAAAAACTAACCCTTCCTACCGCACGAATTGTCATAAAGTCGTCCTTTTTTGTCTGAAAAAGTAGGCGGCTGTCGGACTAACGATACAAGAATCGCGCGTTTTCCGCTTAAAAGAGGGTAAGAGTCGAATTGTCGCGTTTTCGTTACAAGGGAACCGGGCGCAAGAGGGTGATGCTCGTATTATCGCGGCCACAATAGCGAAGGAAATCTATTGGTTTGAATCAGCGCGGCGAGATCCATGCTTAGGGCGACCGAGAGGTGAATAAAAACCCCGTTCCATATCGAACGGGTCTTGAGCGCCAAGGTTCCCAAAACGATTCCGGCGACGATTGCCGCCAAGACCTCCGGCCACGGCTTGCCGAAATGGATCATGCAATAGGGAACTACCATCGCCATAATCGCGCTGGAGCCCATCGCGCTTTTACAGGCCTTAAGCCAAAAACCGCGAAAGAAAAACTCCAGGGCAAAAAACTGAGCCGCGTATAAAAGCTCCCAAATTAAAAGATCAATCCAACTTCGCCCCGCTTTTTCGTAAAAGGGATAGTAGTTGAGAAAATCGCCGCGAAAGCTCATCAGCACGACCAGGGCGAGCACGGGAATAAAACAAACGAAATAGATCCAAATGTGCTCGCCGATACCTTTGGTTTGAAGCCCCCAATCGCACAACCGTTCCCGAAATACCCATTTGATCACGATCGCCGGTATCGCGAAGTAACCGGTCACGCGCCACAACGCCCACCAAGCGTGTTGAAACAGGGTAAAGAAGCGAGATTGTTTATAATATACATCAATCATCCCGTCGAGAGCGCCTGTATTAACATCCTCGAGCGCGTAGATGAGGACGTTCAATTGTCGCGCCGACCCGAGGTATTCCATCAGTATCAGCGAAACCGCGGCCGTCGATAGCGCGATTAAAGGCCGGTAGTCATACCCGGAACGCGCAGCGCGCTCGGTTTCGCTTTCTAGGTCGACCGCCCGCCAGGTTTCGAGAAAAAAACGCCGCGGATGTAGCTCCGACAGTCTCGTGAGAGAGATAAAGGCCATACCGCTAGGATGCCTCGCCGGCGAGCGCCGCGGCTTGTCGCAGGCGTTTCACGCTGACCTCTTGACCCAAGACCTGCATCACCTCAAAAAGCCCGGGGCTCGCTCTCTTACCGGTTAAGGCGACGCGCGCCGGTTGCGCGATCTCTTTTAATTGCAACCTTTCTTCCTCCAACCAACGCGTGACCGCGCTCTGTAAAGAGCGTTCGTCGAAGCTCTCTAAGCGAGAGAGCGTTTCCGCTAGCGCGACGAGCTTGGGAGCGATCTCGGGAGTGAGAAAGTCGGCCTTGGCTTGCGGGTCCATCCGGGGCGGCTCGCGAAAATAAAAGTCCATCATCTCCGCGGCTTCGACCAGCGTGCGAGCGCGAATCCTAATGGTTCCTACCGCTTTTTCGAGCCGCGCGTCGGAGCGGTCCACCTGTAGCCCTCGCGCTCCTAAAAACGGCCATGCCGCTTGTCCGACGAAAGCGTCGTCTAGCAGGCGTTGATGCGATTGCTGAACGAAGAGAAATTTTTTCGTGTCGAACTTCGCGGCCGTTCTTCCCACGTGCTCCCAGTTGAAGCAATCGATGAGCTGCTGGCGGGTGAAGATCTCTTGGTCGCCGTGAGACCACCCCAGGCGCGCCAGGTAGTTCAATACCGCGTCCGGCAAATAACCCTGCTCCCGGTAGTCCAGCACCGCGACCGCCGCGTGGCGCTTGGAGAGCTTATCGCCGTTGGGCGCGAGAATCATGGGCAGATGGGCGAAGGTCGGCGTGGGGTATCCCAGCGCCTGAAAGATCAAAATCTGGGGCGTGGTGTTAATCATATGGTCGTCACCCCTCGCCACCAGCGTGATCCCCATGGTTATATCGTCTATCGCGGCGCCGAGATTATACAGAGGAAGACCATTGGACCGCAGTAGAACGAAGTCCTGCAGGGTTTCGTGTTGCACCTCGATCGGGCCCTTGACGAGATCGTTCCAACGCGTGCAGCCGCTCTCGGGCGCTCGGAACCGTACCACGTAAGGTCGATCCGGATGGTCGGTTCGATTGCGGCAGGTGCCTGGATAGCGATACGCGTCGCGAATTCCCCGCTTTTTTTGTTGCTCCCGCGCCCGGTCCAGCTCCTCTTTGGTGCAGTAACAGCGATAAGCGTGTCCCTGCTGAATCAGCCGTTCGCTGAACTCTTTATAAAGACCGAGTCTTTCGCTCTGAAAGTAGGGGCCGTTGGGCCCTCCGACTTCCGGTCCCTCGTCCCAATCGAGCTGTAACCAACGCAAGGACTCCAAAACAATCCGCGAGCTTTCCACCGAGCTTCGTTCCTGGTCGGTGTCCTCCATGCGCAAGATGAAGTGGCCTTTTTTTTGGCGCGCCCAGAGCCAATTGAAGAGCGCCGACCGGGCGTTTCCCAGATGTAAATACCCGGTTGGCGAGGGAGCAAATCGCACGCGTATATGAGACATGCGATCGCGGTTAGCAGAGGTCACGGTATCGAGTCAAGCATTCTGAACCACGCGCGGTGTCTCGCGAGCCAAACCGCGACGCGGTAGCGCTCTCGGCGGTCGGCGTGGACGGTCCATAATGCCTCTTCCGCGGGCTCTTCGCGCGCTTTTAATCTCGCCCATGGTTCAGGACCCATGGGCAATCGACTAAATCTCGTCAAAAGGCACGACCGATATACTCGTAACACCCGAGAACGACTCGAGTTGCTTTCGAATGTCTTCATAAGTCGCTACGATGACGATAGCGAGATTTCTTTTGGAGAGTCGCTTCTTAAGGGCCTGGTTGACCTGATCGCGCGTGACCGCGCGGATTTTTTCCACAAACCGGGAATGAAAGTCGGACGCGAGCCGAAACAGCTCGGTTTCCATGGCGAGACCTAGCCTTTTAGCCGCGGTATCGATTTCGAAAGCATGGCTTTTAATCAAATAGTCTTTCGCGAATGCGAGCTCGTTGCGGGTAATCCCCTGGTCGATGAGCTTTTCGAGCAACGCGAGCTGTAGCTCGGTACACGCGAGCGCGTCTTGAGCCGCTGGAAAGGCCCACATCGACCAGAGATCGCGCTGCCGGTCGAAGGCAAGCCGGCTGCTCGCTCCGTAACTCCAACCGCGTTTGGAACGGATCTCCCTCATCAAACGAGCGGTAAACGTGCCGCCAAAAATCGTGTTGCCCACGAGCAGCGGAAAATAGTCCGCGTCGCGCGCCGAGGTTCCGAGCGCGCCGATAAGGATTTGGGTTTGCGAGCGCGCGGGCTTGTCCACCACGAGCACCCGCCGGCCCGTGGCGAAACGCGGAGCAACGACCTTTTCAGTCGGCGGCTTAGCCCCGGATAGTCGATTAAAAGAGCTATCGAGCAGCTCTCGCAGCAGCGCTTCGCTCACCGCGCCCGCGGCGCCTATGATCAGGTTGCGCGCTAGATAGTGCTCGCCGTACAGGCGAATCACATCCTTTCGCCTAATCGCCTTAACGCTTGCAATCGTTCCCAAAACCGAGCGCCCGTAGGGATGGCCGGCCAAGGCGAATCTACGGAAATGGCGCACCGCCAGCATCTGGTCGTTATCCCGTATCTCCACGATGTCGGCGATGGTTTGGCGTTTGACAAAGTCAAGATCCGCGGGGCGCCAGGCCGGCCGGCAAACGAGCTCGTCGAGTAGCGATAAAAAAGGCTTGAGGTTGCGCTCCACCACCGACGCGGTGAAATGGACATAGCTCGGGGCGCATAGGACGTATAACTGCGCTCCCAGTCGATCGATCGCCTCTTGAACCGCGGTCGCGCACAGCCTCTTCGTGCCCATACGAATCATGCTGGCGGTGATCCGGGTGAGGCCTTCCAAACCCTTCGGATCGTAAACGCTTCCGGTTCGCAGCGTGAGCTGTAGATCGACGAGCGGAAGCGTATGGTTCTCCTCCAGAAACACCGAGCTACCGCCTCGGGTGCGAAACGCGATACACGATCCCTTCACGCGAGCTCTCCATCGCCGGGCTCGACGGTAATCACGGTTCTATTTTTTTTGCGGAAATAGCGCCGCGCGACTCGCTGGACCTCCTCGGGTCGCATCGCGGAAAAGGCCTGCCGTCTCGCAAATAACGATCGCGCGTCTCCCATGACGGTTTCGTAAAAACCAATCCTTTCCGCCTTGCCCGAGGCGGACTCCAGACCCTGCAAAAAGGCCAAGTCCAAACGGTTAATAACCTTTTCAAGCTCGCGCTTTCCCACGCTTTCGGCGCACAAGCGCTCGAGCTCGCGATCCACCACCCGTAACGCTTGCGGCGCGGTTTTCCCCTGTCGCAGCACGACCCAGATTTCTAACAAACCGGGCTCGCAGAAGGGCGCCACCGACCCGCGCGCGTCCACGGCCAGCTCGTTATCGCGTATCAAGCGGCGATAGAGCCGCGAGCTTCGTCCTCCAAATAGGATTTCATTTGCCACTACCAGAGCGGGGTAATCCGAATCGCTGAACGCGGGCGCGCGAAAACCGAGCAATAGCCTCTGCGAGGGGGTCGAGCGCCTGATCGCTAGGCGCCGCTCGGACCTCTGGCCCGCCTCCACGGCTGGCCGATAGCGGGGAATACGCGCGGCCTTTTGCCGCCCATAGTGCTCTTGAATCAACCCTAGCGCGGTCTGCTGGTCGAAATCGCCGGCGAGGATCAGGGTGGCGTTGTTGGGAGAATAATAAGTTCGATAGAAATTCCGACAATCTTTAACGCTGAAGCCCTCGATATCCGCCATCCAGCCGACCGTCGGTTGGCCGTAAGGGTGGCGTTTGAAGGCGGTCGCGTACAGCAGCTCCGACACCGTGCCTTCGACGTCGTCCTCCACTCGATAGCGGCGCTCATTGGCTACGACTTGCTTTTCCGACTCGACCTGTGCCGAGCGCAGCACCAGGTTCGCCATCCGATCCGCTTCCAGGCTCACGATCAGAGCGAGCTCACTCGCCGGGATGTTGGCGTAGTAGTAGGTCCAATCGACCCAGGTCGCGGCGTTGCTCTCGCCGCCCGCCGCTTCAAGCGTGCGATCAAAAACGCCGGCCGGCAGGTTCTTGGTCTCGTTGAACATCAGATGTTCGAATAGATGGGCCAAGCCGGTCTTGCCGGGCCGATCGTTGCGCGAGCCCACGCGAAACCAGGTGTGGTAGCTCACGACCGGCGCCGAGTGGTCCACCAGCAGCATGACCTTTAGGCCATTGCCTAAAATATAACGACACACCTGGAGCCTTTCGCCGAAGGGCACGCGGGACGCCAATCTCAGCCTCGCGCTCTTGCTGCGAACGGCTCGATTCAATCGACGAACGATCTCGGTAGCGGTTGAGTCACTCATAACACCTGTTTGCCGATGGGATGCCGATAGTGATTCACCCGCAAGACCGCGTCAAGACGAAGTCGACTTTTGTCCTTGACCGCTACTGGATCGACGGCTCATGGTTCAGCACTTTCTATGGTGCCAAGGAGATAAAAGGCAATGATATCGTCTAAAGCTTATGGGTCTAAGCAAAAGCGAGAGGCGCGACGGTGGTTCAAGGAGTGGTCCAACGACTACGACCGTACCTTGGGTAAAATGGCGCGTCACCACGCGTTACTCGATTTAGCTGTAAAGCTCGCCAGGCCGAAGGACGGGGAACAGATACTCGACGTAGGCTGCGGAACCGGTCTATTGACCCTCAAGTTTCTAAAAGCCGCCGATTGCAGCGTAACCGCGGTCGATAGCTCGTGCGAGATGCTGGCGATTTTTCAAAAAAAAATCGAAACCTTGAGGTTGAAACGCCGCGCTACCTGCAAGGAGCAAGACGCGGCCTCGTTATCCTTTCAAGACAACTGCTTTGATATCGTCGCTTCAACGGTGGCGCTGCACCACGTGAAAGATAAATTGCCGATGGTCAAAAAGATTTTTCGCATCCTGCGATCAGGAGGTAGATTCGCGCTCGGCGATATCGACCTCGACACCACGGGAAGGATCACCGACCCGAAACGCTTGCGGCGCGTGATGGATTACCTCAAGGACGAGCTCACGATGGCGTTGGAGGATGGCGGACCCGAAGCGCTTTCGCGCATGTTTGACAACGGAAAGAAGCATCTGTTCAACGATGGAGAATACGCGGTGGATTTCTCGCGCTGGGCGAATCTGTGTAAACAGGCGGGTTTCGGCCCGATTGCGCTTAGACCGCTGAGAGAATTCAAGCGTTTTAAGGTTCTGGTCGCCTATAAAGCCTGATTTGTTGTCGCATTTGCAACGTTCCAATTCAGTTCAACCGCGGGCTCTGTTCCCAAACACGAGATAGCGACTCATGAGATAGTTGAGCCCCATTCCGGCGATGATCCCGACCATCGCCGCGATCTGAATCGGCACCTCGGCGAAGTTCTCTCGAAATATCAGCGCGACGCTGTAGTTTGTGACAAGGCCCAAAGCCGAGGCCGCTAAAAAGCCAAAAAAATGGCCGACGATGGAATCTTTACGGGCATAACTGAATGTGAAGCGCCGGTTCAAGACGAAGTTGGAAAGGAAGCTGACGCCGATCCCACCCGCCAGCGCGATCCGATCGCTCACGCTAATCGCGACGAGCGCCGTTAATACGATGAGATTGACAACCGTTCCGGATGCTCCAACAACCGCGAACTGTAGAAAGTTCGACCAGCCGGGATACTTATAGATCGCCAGCCGCCGCAAGTGTCGGAGGTACTTGAGTTGTTCCTTGAGGTTGAGCTTACTCTCTCCGAACCGACGGTCGGTAAAGTGGATGGGAACTTCCGCTATCGATCCGCAACCGCACTTGACGATCAGCTCTAGCCCTACTTTATATCCAATAGGGTTTAGCTCCGAGGCGTGTTCGAAGGTTGGACGCTTTATAGCGAAAAAACCCGACATCGGGTCCTTTATCGAGGTAAAAGGTCTGGCGAGGAAGGTCGCCACCTTGCTGTTGATCCAACGAAACAACCCCCAGTCCGCGTCCGTGGAGCCGCCTTCGATGTAGCGAGACCCAATAACGAAGTCAAAACCCTGATCGAGCTGATCAAGCATGCGCGGTATTGCCTCCGGCGGGTGACTGAGGTCCGCGTCCATGACCACCAATAGATCATTCGATGCGTTGCGTAGCCCCTCGATCACCGCGGCGCTGAGGCCCCGATCCACTGTTCTCGTAATCAATCTAACCCAAGGCCGATTTAAGGCTTCGACCACATCCCGGGTTCCGTCTTGACTGTTGTCGTCGCAAAGCAATAGCTCGATGTCTAAAGCGTTTGCATGGGCTACTCTTTCAATCCCGGCTACAAGCTCAGGTATGTTCTCGGCTTCCTCGTAAGTGGGAACAACAATAGTCACTGCGCGTGATGACATCTACAACCTTTTCAATCAAGGCATCCAACGACGGGGCATTAGCTTGTTATCAATTGGGAGATCGTGTCAAATTCGTATTTTCGTATTCGGCGTTGTGCGCTTTTCTGCCGAGCGGAATCCGCGCGCGACGCTTTTCAACCTCCGCTTTCTCGTCACCTCGAATCGCCGCCCAACTCGTAAGCCACCCCGACAACCGCGGTATAGTAGCCGTCATCCGCCCCGGTGAGATCTTCAAACGCCTGATTCGCTCCGGTTTTAAAAAAGAAATACTGGACGGACCAATCCGCGCGGATAGATAGCCAGTCGACTATCTTGTAGTAAACGCCGATTAAAGCTTCAACGCCTCCTCCGGATAACTCCGGGAAGTACTGATCGGACGCGAGCTGTCCGCTGTCGAGCCTGAGAAGATAGGCGATTGCAAGATCGACACCGAGTCCGCCCACTAGCGAAATGTCAGCGTTCGCTCCCATGCGTAAAAAGCCATGAGCGACGTCGGGTAGGCCTTCGAATTCACTGGTTTTGAATACGCGCTGGCCGTACGCGAGCGTTAAACCGAGCTCAACCGGGTTCAGCGGGATTCGCCCCAATAACCCCGCGGAAAACGCGAATGAGGTTGTATCGGGCTCGATACGCTCGTCCGCTGCCGGCTCTTCGTATTCCGAGCTCGCGCCTAGGCCGAATGCGAAATCGGCCGTAAGCCCGATATGGGCAAACCACTCATCGCTGAAGTGGGCCGCGGGAAACCACTTCGCCTGAATCGCCAGCCAAGGCGTGGCTTGAAGGAAGTCGTTATAATAACGAAAAGGCTGTTCAGCGTCATCGGGTTCGTAACTATTATTGCGCCAGTTCGCTCCCAATGCGATTCGGGCGTGCAGAGCGGTTGGCTGTTGCCTCTGCTCACCTGTCGCGGCCGGCGATTGCAGCTTGTCGCCGGGCATACCCGGCTCCGACACTTCTCGCGACGGTTCCGGCTCCGCCGTGACAAACGCCTGCCGGTCCGTTGTCCGGCCGGCCTCTTGCTCGAGCGGCTCGGGCTCCGGCTCCCCGACCCGTGCACTGACGATGGCCTCTCCGAGCCTATTCCATAGTGTATTTTTGATGCTAGAAAGCCTTCTGAGCTTTTTGTCCGCCCATTCGTTCTGGGCGATGAATTTTCCGTTGCCCTGTCGCACCCATATCGAGGCTCTCCATCCGTCGGCTTTTCGCGTCACCTCTCCATCGATAAATGCATTTACTTTCAGCTCACGCGACAAGGCTAGGTAGCCGTTTTCGCTCTCCAACGTAACGTCTAGTCGAGTTAAAGCCGCTACCACCTCTTTTGATGAGACAAGCTCTACCTCTCTGCGTTTGTTTAGCGCGAAAAGAACATATTGGCGGACAACATCCGCCTTGCTTCCCATCAATTTCTCGACAACCACCCGAACTTTCTTTGGTTTCTCTGCTGCCGCGGGCGAGACCGGCAACGAAAAAAAAGCGGTAAGTAACAGTATAAAGGTCGATTTTTTTACTCTTTTACCCATGGGCTTCCCACTTTTCTAAATAAAACCTCGGAACTCGTTTGGATATGCTGGTTACGATCTCATAGTTGATCGTACCCGCCCAACTCGCCACCTCGTCGACAGATAGCGACTGGCCCTCTTGCTCGCCGAAGATGACCGCCTCGTCGCCTAGTTGGCATCCTTTTACGTCGGTAACGTCCACGGTCGTCAAATCCATCGATATATTTCCTATAATCGGACAACGCCGGCCGCGAACCAAAACGAATCCTCGATTGGAAAGCGCTCGCATCAGTCCGTCGCCGTAGCCGATTGGAAGGGTCGCGAGCCGTGTCTGCCTGGATGTCTTGAAGCTATGGCAGTAGCCGACTCCCGTGTCCTCGGCAAGCAGTCGCAACGAGATGATCTCGCTGCGCCAGCGCATGATCGGCCTTAGCGGTACTTCAGTGGGCGCGGGTTTCAGCCCGTAAAGCGCCAGACCGACCCGCACGGCGCTATAGTGAGCCTCGGGATGGCGAATCGTCCCCGGGCTGTTCGCCGCATGTATCGTTAAAGGCTGATGACCCCGCTCGCTGACAAGACGAAGCGCGTGCTCGAAGAGCCGTAGTTGCTCGGCCGTTGTTTCGGGGTCGTCGTCAGCTCTCGCCAAGTGGGTCATCAATCCGTTCATCCGGATCGCATCGCAGCGTTCGAGCTCATGGAGGAAATCGGGCAAGCTGCAAAAAGGCAGGCCGAGCCGCGACATGCCCGTATCGACCTTGAGGTGGATGCCTATGGGTCGCCCTCGCGAAAGCTTCTGAAAAACCGCTAGATCAGATAGGTCGCTCACCACCGGAGTAAGCCGGTATTGCAGGATTTCTCGATGCGTTCTCGCGTAGGCGCCGTTTAAAACGAGAATCTCGTGCTCGATGCCGGATTCTCTGAGCTCGACGCCTTCCTCAACCAGAGCGACGGCGAATGCATCCACTCCGTTTTGCGCGAGGTGCCGTGCGACGGGCACCGCCCCGTGGCCGTATGCATCCGCCTTGACCACGGCGTAGATCTTTTGTCCGTTCAAAAGTCCACGAATCGTCGACAGGTTGTACCCGAGAGCCTCCAGGCTCACTTCGGCTCGCGTCGGTCGCAAGGCCGAAGCCGGTGGTTGCGTCGCCGGAAACATCGAATGACGTGGTGGTGTCTCGATCATAGCTAACGAACAACAAAACTACTGCGTCTTGTTGCGCGGCCCCGCGACGACTTGCACGGTCAGCGCCGGCCAATGTAACATCGCGGTCGTCTTTCGCTTGGCCTCGATGTCCTTGTAGACGAAGCGCGCCTTGTCCTCGGACAAACCCGCGAGCAGGGCGAGTTCGGATTCAGGCTTATTTTGGTTATAAGCCCACAACGCGAGATCCATCTGCTGGTACGGCAGCGCATAGTAGAACTCGTCCTGGCCCTGAGGCATGCTGTAGGTGTCGGTCGTCGGCGTGGCTGAACAGATCTCCCGCGGCAGCCCGAGATGCCGAGCGAGCGCGTATACCTGGGTTTTATATAGATGGGCGATCGGCTTGACATCCGCTGAGCCGTCGCCGTTCTTGACGAAAAAGCCCTGGTCGTATTCGACCCGATTGGGCGTTCCGACGACCGCGTAGTTGAGCCTGTCGGCGTGGAAATACTCCAGAGTCTTGCGGATTCGCTGCTTAAAATTCGTGGCCGCTACGATCTGCAGATACTCTTTTAGTCCCAACCTCCTCGTCTGTGTCTGACCGTCCGGCGACTGCACCACGAGGTTGAAGTGGTTGATCTTCCCCTCGCTTCCTCCGGCGATGACGATCTTGTTTTTCCAGCCCTCGCTGTATTCGGGAAAGGTCTGCTTGATGGCCTGGTCCCGCCATTGATAACAGCCTATGGCCTGAAGGGTGGGAGCGATATCGTGAACCAGGTATTCGATTCCGAGGTGCTCGGCCAAAAGCCGTCCCCGACTCGCGCTTTGAGGCGAGGAGTCTCGTTCGGGTAAAAGTAGCCCGAACACCTTCTGGGGACCGATGGCCTTGACGCTGAGCGCGGCGCAGACCGAGCTGTCGATGCCGCCGGACATGGCGACGACAAGTCCACGCCGGTTGAGCTTAGTCCTGAGAGTCTCGCGCAGCCAGTCGGTGATCCTTGCGACCTCGGCGGCCTCGTCGAACTGCAGAACCTTGTGTAACGCGGTTTCCACCATGGTTAATCTCCTGCGATGAGTTCTACAACAAATGTCTCTTCACCTTGCCTGACGCGGTCTTGGGCAAGCTCTCGGCGAATTCGATATACTTGGGTATCTTATACTGCGCTAGATTGTTCAAGCAGTGTCTTTGGATGGCCTTGCTTTCGAGCTGAGCGCCCTTCTTTCTGATAACGACCGCCTTGACCACCTGACCGAGCATCTCATCGGCGACCCCGACCGCGGCCACCTCTTCTACCGCCTCCAGCTCCGCGATCACTTCCTCGACCTCTTTCGGGCTGATGCGGTGCGCCCCGACTTTGATCATGTCGCTGTTACGTCCGATAATGTAGATATAGCGTTCCTCGTCGATCCGAGCCAGGTCTCCGGTTTTCAACCACCCGTCCCGCAGGACCTCTTGAGTCATCTCGGGATTTCTCCAATATCCCTTCATGATGTTCTCGCCCCGGGCCCAGATCTCCCCTTTCGTTCCCACGGGCACCGGATTGCCGGCTTCATCGCGAATCTCGATTTCGACTCCGGGAATCGCGGTACCCGCGGAGCCGAGCTTTTCTTTAAGCCTCTCGGGAGGCAAATAGGTAAGCCGCGCGCACGCCTCGGTCTGCCCGTACATCACGAAAAATTGGATGTGCGGAAGCTCTTCGGTAAGCCGTTGGACATTAGCCGGAGGCATCGGCCCGCCCGCCTGCGTCATGTACCTCATGGCGCTGAGATTATAGTCGGTGAGCTTGGTACGGCTCATAAGCAGAGCGAACGTCGAGGGTACGCCGGAAAAGCCGGTCGCTTTCTCCTCGACTATTTTTTGCATGACCTTATGGGGATAAACCAGGCTGTTTTCCAGAATCAGGCAGCCACCCGCCGCGATATGGGTATGCAACACCGAGTTGCCGTAGGAGTAGTAAAACGGCAGGACGTTGACGATACTATCGCTCTCTTTGAGCCGGAGATACTCGAGAATCGATTCGATGTTGGCCACCAGGTTTCCGTGGCTCAAAACCACGCCCTTTGGTTCTCCCGTGGTGCCCGAGGTGTAAATGATGGAGGCGAGCCGTTCCGGGTCGTCGAGCGTGGACAGGTCGATTTTCTCGCCGCTTTCTTGTAGTACCTCCGCCCAATCGGTGCGCTCCATCTCTTCGAGCGGCTTTCCAGGCTCTGCATGGGTGACGAGACGCAGCCCGCGGCCGATTTTCTCCGCGATCAGCGGCAACTCCGCGTGCCGGCCGTCGGCGAATAGCCAGCGCGCTTGGCTGTGATTTAACCAATTTACAATATCGCGCGATTTCGTGGCGGTGTTGAGACCCACGGCAACCGCGCTCGCCATGAGCGCGCCGTAATAAGCGGCGATGTACTCGGGAGAGTTCTCCATCAGAATCGCCACGCGGTCGCCGGGCTCGATTCCCTGCCGGCGAAGATAGGCCGCTATCGAGCAAGCCCAGGACCAAAGCTCTTCGTAGCTCACGCGTCGCTGCTTGAATATCACAGCCTCTCTTCGCGGCAGGCGCTCGGCCGTGTGTTCGAGGTATCGAACCAGCGAGGCAAAGCGCGCGTGTGATGAGGCGGCCGTCATATTAGTGATCCTTCGACTGTTTACTTCCGATAAACCGCACCAGGTTATCGATGGAATCTAAATTCTCCGGGACCATCTCCTCGTCTTCGACCGTGATTCCGATCTGCTCTTCGATAAATGTGATCAGCTCTAAAATCCCAGTAGAATCGATAATCCCCCGTTCCAGAAATGAGTCGCTATTGCTCAACGCGGAATCGTCGTCCGTAAAAAGGAAGTTCTGAAGAATAAAGCTCCTTAAGGTTTTTTCGAATGACATCCTTCTTTCTCCGGTTTGCTGGTCAGTCGCTTTGATTTTCTATTCTACAACGCCGCGTACGCTTCTATTGCCTCGGTTTTCGACGAAATGGTAATGCCAGCACTGGGTCGAAAGCACCGCGACCAGCGTCATGTTGTCGCGGTAGCCAATCGCGCGACCTTGCTTGATCTTCTTAACCAAAAGAGCGGTTTTGGCGGGGTCGAAATAGCCGTAGTCATCGATCGTTTTCTGGCTCAATAGCTCATCGACGTATGCGGGCGTACGTCCGCCGAAAAAGGCCGGGATATCTGGCGCGCGATAAGGTTGTTTCGGTCGCGCGACGATTTTGCCGGGAAGATAGCGGCCCGCCGCGAGTTTCAACAGGTACTTCTCATTAAGTACCTTCATCTTGAGCTTGGGAGGCAAACGGTTGGCAAACTCGATCACGCGATGGTCGAGATAGGGAAAGCGGCCCTCCACCGAATTGGCCATCAGCATTCGGTCTCCTTGCGAGCTCAGCAAATAGCCCGCCATCAGAGATTTGGCCTCAAGATATTGCGAGCGGTTAAAGGGATGCCAGTCGCGGAAAGCGCGCGGCAGGGTGTTGAGCATCGCCTCGATGGGATCGCCGGTTATTATCTCCTTCACCTCCCGCCTTATGAGCTCCTTTGACTTAGCGGTCGTGGTCCAGCGCGGCAGGTGCGAAAAGCTCGCGAGATCGGGCTGATCAAGCGCCTGGCCGAAGAAGATCTGTAGGTAGCTCTGAGCCTTGCCCGGCGAGACGTCGAGGTAGGGGTAGAGTCTCTTCAGTAGCAGAGGACGCATTTTCGATTGAGGGAACTTCGCCCAAAAACGTCGGATCTTCGCCTCTTTGAAGAGATCATAGCCGCCTAAGGCCTCGTCCGAGCCCTCTCCGGTCAGAACCACCTTGTATTGTTGCTCCCGAACGAGTCCCGATAAGAGCCGCATGGGAACAGGCGCCGTACGCAGCACGGGAGACTCGGTGTGCCAGATCGTATCTAAAAAGGTCTCGCCAATATCAAAAATGCCGCATTGGATCGAACTGTGCTCTGCTTTCAAATGGTCGATTAGTTTCTTTTGAAAATCCGATTCATCCAGAGAGCGGTCGTCAAACCCGATGGAAAAGGTGCGCAGCGGCACTGTGCCGTGATGGTGAATCAGCGAGGTTAGCACCGACGAATCCAGGCCTCCGGAAAGATACGCGCCCACGGGGACATCGGAGCGAAGCCGAATACGAGTCGCGTCGACGAGCAGCGAATGTAGCTCCTCCGCCAAAAGCCTTTCCGGCTCGCGACGGTATTCGCCGTCCGGGGGATAGGTCCAGTCCCAATACTTATGTCGAGAAATCTCCCCGCCTCGCACCGTGACCAGCTCTCCCGGTGACACCTCGTAAATATCCCGAAATACAGTCTCCGGGCTAACCGGCGCCCACAACGTCATCAACTGGTCAAGAGCGTGCAGGTTGAGCCGGGGCGCGCTCTTCAAGCAGGGTAAAATCGCCTTTACTTCCGACGCGAATAGCAACCTTCCGGCTTGTTGGGTAAAAAAAAGCGGTAAAATTCCCGGGCGATCTCGCAATAGAAATAGCGTTTTATTGCGAGTGTCCCAAAGAGCGACAGCAAACTGCCCGTTGAGCTGGTCGGGAAATGACTCGCCGTGCTCCTCATAAAGATGCACCAATACCTCGGTGTCGGATTTGGTATAGAAGCGATGTCCCCCGGCTTCCAACTCCTTGCGGAGCTCGATGTAATTGAAGATCTCTCCGTTGAAGATCACCCACACGGTTTTATCTTCATTATGTATGGGCTGATCGCCGCTCGTGAGATCGATAATGCTCAGCCTCGCGTGCGCGAGGCCGATCTCTTCGTCGAGATAGAAACCCGTGGAATCCGGACCGCGATGGCGTAGCTCGGACAGCATGGATTCGAGCGCCGGTTTTTTCGGGCTCGGTCCCGGTTCTAAGTTAAGCATTCCTGCTATTCCGCACATAAGGCTATTGGATTTCTCCGATTAGTTTTTGACTTCGACACGCGCGCATAGGATACCTGAAGTGCATTACTATATCGTAACGGCCATCTCCCGTCTAATAACCCATCGGTAGAGCCAAACCCGTAATGCGCGATTCTTGCGCGCGCGAAACGGACGGATAACAAGAGAGCAATTGATGAAACACGGAGCATTTCAAGATCACTATTCGGACGAAACCTCGTACTGCTACGGATGCGGTCGATTTAACGAACACGGATTGCGGATAAAATCCTATTGGGATGAAGAGGGTGTAAGAACCGTCTGCCGCTTTCGCCCTTCTCGGGTCTATACCGCCCTTCCGGGTTACGTTTACGGCGGTTTGATCGCGTCGCTGATCGACTGTCACGGCACCGGGTCGGCCGCTGCTTTCGCGCATCACGCCTCGGGCCTTGAGCTCGGAAGCGATCCAAGTCTGCGATTCGTCACGGCGTCGCTGCACGTCGACTTCCTGGCGCCCACGCCGATTGAATGTGAGCTCGTCTTACTCGGGTTTTTAGATGAGATAAAAGGAAGAAGAGTCGTGGTTCGAGTGGAGCTGAGGGCGAAAGGCGAGCTTTGCGCCAAAGGACGCGTGGTTGCTGTTCGGCCGCGCCGGTTACCGATTAATAACGGTAAAAGCCCTGATCGATAGAATCTTGTGAGGCCTGAACACCTATTTCAAAACAACATTTTACCGGTTTTATGTTGTTTCCATATTTTTAATCGCGCTGTTCCTCTTAAAAAAAGTCTGAAGCGCAATGCCCCGCGTTATCGATTTGGGGCCCTTTTTTACGCGCGAGATTGAGGCGTGATCAACGATTTTCCTTAGAACCAAAATGAGCGTTCAATCCGTGGCTGAGAACCGCGTGATCTTTTTCTAAAAAAAGCTGTTTTAGAGCTGAGCCATCCCCTCATTTTGGCAAGATTCAAATTCCCCTTGTTTTATAGAGTTTCGCAAACCTTTTTGTAGGGATTCCGGAGAAG
>JAFGIB010000461.1 GCA_016929805.1 Deltaproteobacteria bacterium
TAAGCGCGGGACAAGCCCGCGCGCTACAGCGTTTTCATGTTCGTCGACTAATTTTGGTTAATGCCTATGCGGGCAGGGGCAGGGGCACGTTTTTACATCAATAATCGCCAAACTCGACGCTAGACCTCCCGCGCGAAATTATATATATTGCTATCATCCAGAACAGACAGTCGGCGTTTTTTGCGCGCTTGACCGGCGCGGGTTGTTATCGGGGTTCGCTAAAAAGAATTTTTTTTTAGATAATAAAAGCGGCGGCGTACGGAACCTTACCCTTGTTAAGGGATAGTACCGGCCAATTCGAGGCGGTTTTACCGGTTGCGATGCGTATTGACTTCAAGCGCTTTGTCTCTCTTCGATGGCCCGTGATCGTGCTAGCGGTTGCGTTGATCGCGGCATTGCTCATTTTCGCGGTCGGCTACTACCGGCACACGCGCATTGAGATTCAACAACATAAAATTCGAGAACTCGAGGCGATCGCGAATCTCAAGCGTCAAGAAACGGCTACCTGGCGAAAAAAACACCTCGGTAATGCGACAAAATTCGCTAATAGCCCACTGGTTCACAACGCTATTGACGCCTACGAACGCGACCCGTCCGCGAGGGCGGTTTTACTGGAGAGGTTGCAGCACGAAATCAAGCACGAAGAATACGAAGAGGTATTGCTGTTCTCGCCGTCCCGACAACTCATGCTCTCGACCGAGGAGAACCCGACGCGTCCGGGAAAAGAAACCATGCGCGCGCTGGAAAAAGCCGAAAAACTCCGAGTAGCCACCTTTTCCGAGCTGTTTCGTTCTTCGCAAGGTTTTACCGAGCTGGACGCGGTTGCGGCTGTATTAGGCCCTAGAAAGGTCTTTTTGGCGTTCGTGGTCATGAGAATCAACGCCGGAAAGCACCTCTTTCCTATGATAAATACACGGCTTATAACCAGCCCTTCAGCCGCTATCTTTCTCGTGAGACGCGAGCAAGACGGCGTTGCCTTATTAAACAACGTAGAATCATCGAACGGGGCGACCCGGGCAAAGCCGGTCACACCGATCGGCGGGAAAAAGTTGGAGGCGGGCGCGACGTTCGACTCGCCGCGACATTGGGAGGGACGCGACCGTCGAGGCGTGGAAGTCGTAGCGGTTCTAAGCCCCGTGGTCGATTCGCCGTGGTGCATCGTCGCTAGGATTGACGCGAGCGAGATCAGCGAGGAAGCGCGCTACCGAGCGGTGATTGTCCAATTGGCCGTGGTGGTCTTTTTGGCGTTCACGGTAGTGCTCGTGGGCTACTTTTATCACCGCCGGCAGGCCGGATTGCTGCGCGAGCAGATGCAATCCGAAATAGCTCTTCGCGCGAGCGAGCAGGTCTTTCAAACCCAGTTCGCCAACAGTCCCGATATCATTCTCATCATCGATCGGCGTTATAAAATATTGAAAATCAACCGTGGGCTTGTAGGACGGGTCACCGCGGAAGAACTCATCGGAAGCGACGCGATCGAAATCCTACCCGCCGGCGAACGCGAGCTTAGCCGAAAATACGTCGACGCGTGTTTCGCTACCGGCCGATTGCAAGAGTTCGAGCACGAAATCGCGGAGGGGGTATTCGTGCGAGCGCGAATCGCGCCCTTGCCCGGCAAGCGCCGGATCGAGAATCTAATGATCATATCGACCGATATCACCGAGCAAAAGCGCGCCCAGCAGGAACGCGAAAAGCTGTTCGAGCAGGTTTTCCTGGCTCAGAAAATGGAGTCCATCGGCACGCTCGCCGGCGGCGTGGCCCACGATTTCAACAATTTGCTCGCGGGGCTCATGGGCGGGATTGCATTGATGGAATTGAGGCTCGGAAAAGAATTTCAGTACTACAACGTAATCCAGGAGATGAAAGAGATCGTGAACCGCGGCGCCGATCTCTCCCGGCAGCTACTCGGTTTTGCCCGCCGAGGTAAGTTCGAAGTACGAGTGCTCGATCTCAACGACGTGCTCGAAAAAACCGCGAAGATGTTTGGTCGCATGCGCAAGGACATCGTGGTCAGATTCAACTGCTTTTCCGCCTCGGCCAGGGTCGAGGCCGACCGTACGCAAATCGAGCAGGTTCTCCTCAATCTCTTTGTCAACGCGGGAGAGGCGATGCCGAACGGCGGCGAGCTTTCACTGAGCACCGAGACGGTTGAGCTTTCGGCCGACGAGGTCGAACCGCGTGGAATCAAGCCTGGCCGCTACCTCAAGCTTACGGTCGCCGATACGGGAGTCGGCATGACGGCGGAGACCCAGCAACGGATTTTCGAGCCCTTCTTCACGACCAAAGAACGGGGTCGCGGCACGGGGCTCGGTCTTGCCTCGGTCTACGGTATCGTACGAAATCACGGGGGATTCATCACCGTTGAAAGCGAGCCCGATAACGGCGCGACTTTTTTCACATACCTGCCGGTCAGCGACAAACCGATCGCGCAGCAGTCAGCGGCGCCGAACGCTTTGCCCGGGAAAGGCGAGGTAATTCTCGTGGTGGATGACGAAAAACAGGTGGCCGATAGTATCAGCCGGGTCCTAGAAACGCTCGGATATCGAGCTTATCCGGTCTACAGCGGGCATGAGGCTGTTGGTTTCATTAAACAGCATCCAAAAGAGATTTCGGTAGTGCTTCTGGACATGATCATGCCGGAAATGAGCGGTGGAGAAACGTTTGACGCGTTACGAAAAATCGACCCGTCGCTCAAGGTTATTCTATCGAGCGGTTACTCCCTTGAGGGTAAAGCAAAAGAGATCCTGAACCGGGGCTGTAACGGATTTATCCAAAAGCCGTTCGATGGCGAGGCGCTCTCCGCCAAGCTAGCCGAGGTGTTGGTCTAGCAAGAAACCGGGTGAACCTCTCGGATTTCAGCCGCAACAAACGTAACTGTTCAGGGGGGGGCATAGGCGTTAACCAAAATTAGTCGACGAATATGAAAACGCCGTAGCGCGCGGGCTTGTCCCGCGCTGATCAGACGACAACGGACATACGGTATTATCGCAAGCATTATATTCGTGGAATGATGGTCTTTCCGCACAACAATTCTTGGTTGGATTACGGTTTTGCGGGGGACAAGCCCCCGCGCTACGAGGTTTTTCGCTGTTATTTATGGTTAACGCCTATGGGGGGGGATCGATGTACGGTTACGATGGCGGGCAATTCGCGCGTAAACACTCTACCCTCGAAAATACCTCGAGGCATTGGCCTGAGATCAGGAGTTCTGAAATAGGACCTTACGATCAACCGATAGATTTTTACTTAAAAGGCGAGTAGTATCTCCCCGTTCCAATCTAACCTTATAGGGTGACTATGATTTCGAAAAAACTTCTCATCACTCAGTGTGTAGTCGCGGGAATCTCTGTATGCTGGATCGATGCGGCTTTTGCCCAAAGCTCGTCAAAAGCGAAAACCCATGACGGCTTTTACCTGCGCATGTCTTTGGGCGTTCAGTACGCGGGCTTTGACCGCTCCGTCGAAGCGGACAGCGAGTCGGTGGTCGGATACGAAAGCGACTCGGAGATCACGGGCATAGGGGGCACGGGAGAGATCACGCTCGGAGGAACGCCGGCTCGAGGGCTGGTGTTGGCCGGTAGTTGGATCGGAGGCAATATCGCAAATGACGTTGTAAAGCGCGATGACGGGACCGAGCTTGAGCTCGACGGCATGCTGCAATTCTCGATGTTGGGCTTTACTATCGATTATTATTTCGATGAAGAAGGCGGTTTTCACCTGGGCGGGACGATCGGCGGCGCGGTTGCCGGAGCGCCTCTGCCGGAGGAGTCGCTTTTTGAGTTCATCGGCGGTTGGGGCGGCGCGATCGCGGTTTCCACGGGTTATGATTGGTGGGTCGGGCAGCAGTGGTCGCTGGGGGTTTTAGGGCGAATTCTCTTCGCGGGCGTTAAGGGCGAGGATGAGCGAGAAGGGATTACGGCATCGGAAGAGTCGGGATATCTCTCCTTTGGGCTGTTGTTTACCGCCGTCTATCATTAAAAACCTCGGCGCTCGCGCTGACGGATTCGCGAGGTCTAGCTTTTCCGCGCGTTTTCAACGCGAGAAGTCTTCGAAGCCTTTAGCAAGGATACGATTTTCTGATAGTCGATTTTGGGAATCGCGTTGAACCGGCCTTCAAGGTACCAGCGGCTGAAGGGGCTGCGCGGTTTGACCACGTTTTTGTCGAATTCCGCCAGCGAATAATACCTGCTCGCTCCCTGGCTTTTTTCGGCGAACCAAATCTGGTCTCGTCGTAAAAGTTCGGGGGACATGAGCTGCACGTTATGCGTGGTGAAGATAAGCTGCGCGCCCTTGGGGTTGACATCGGGGTCGTTAAACAGTTTGATGATAAGCTCGGCGGTGAACGGATGCATGCTGCTTTCCAACTCGTCGATCAAAACCACGCCGCCGGTTGAAAACGCGTCCAAGAGCACCGGCGCCAGCTCGAACAAGCGCCGGGTTCCCGCCGATTCCTCGTTGAGCTCGAATTGTTCGAGCGCACCGCTATCGGTTTTATGAGACGCCAAAAATTTCCATTGCGTATCGCGCCGATCATCCGCGGTTGACTCGGCGTCAGTATCTTCGGGCGGCTGAAGAGAATCGGGATTGCGCTCCGCGACCGTGACAGTATCGATTCCGGTATCCGCGAACGCCAGTAACGCCGCTACCTGCCGCACCAGCTCTTCAATCTCATTCCATCCGCGTAAGATTAGCCGTTCGTACCGGGCGAATCGAACCACATCCCATAAAAAGTAGTCGAATACGCTCCTCAAGAAGTCGGGCGCGTCCGACCTGCCGCCCGCCTTTGACAGATAGGCGTTGTTGGGAAAAATCCGCAAGCGCTTTTTCCCGCCTTTGAATCTGCTTCCGAACTTGATGGCCTCCCCGGCATCCGATGCTTCTCTGGTAAAGAGAACCGCCGGTCTATTAGACGGGTAGTAGGTCAATTGTTCTTCCGTAATCCGATTTCTGGTGAAAGCGACCTTATAGCGATACCGAATACCGTCCGGGGTAAGAAACCTCACGTCGAAACGAACCGGCGCATTCTTGGTTTGCGCCGACAAGCGGAACGGCTCGTAATACCCGATGGGGTCGCCTTGCTCGAGGTTTCCCGATGCCGAAACGATGTATTGCAGCGCTTCAAACGCCTGCAGCAGATTGGATTTACCCGAGCCGTTGGCGCCGTAGATCCCGGCGCTCTTAATCACTCCGTTTTTGACGCCCGCCGGATGGGCGACGTTGCCCCGCAAATGAGTACCGAGGTAGTCGGCGGCAAGATTCAAAGTCGTCTGATCTCGAATCGAGCGAAAATTGGCTACCGTAAGTCCTACGATCATGACTTCTTTTTATGTTATTCGTCTCGATTTTGAAATAGCTCTGGCAAAATTGAGGACAAAAACCAGATCTAGACCGCGAACCGGGTCTTCAGATCCGAGCGTCCCGCAAGAAAAGCGATAACAGGCGTGTCATACCGCCCGCATCGCCCGGCAAAGACGGTTATATTACTGTTTCACGTATATATCGGTTAGCGGCGAACTACCGCTTAAATCGCTAATTTGTAGGTCGTTGCCGCTTATGCTTAGCCTGAACAAAAACTCGCCTTCCTCGCCGATCTCCGGCAGCACGTCAGCTTCGACGCCGGCGTCGTTTTCCGACGGTTGAAAAACACGGCCGTCCACCTCCTTGGGCGTATCGAGCTGCCAATCGGAATATCCGAACAGTTTCGCCGAGTTCGCTATTTGCATGGCATCTTCGTCCACAACCTCTGCGGTGACCGCTCTTACTTCAAAAGAGAGCCTATAAGCGCCGCGAACCTGCGGCGAGCTCGCGGGTTCGGGAATGGAAACGGACAACGCGATATCGATCACCATCAGGCTATTTTGACACGTCGGCCCGTCTGAAAAATTCATCAGGATGTTCATGTCGCCGCCCGAGAAAACCAAGGCGACGTTAACGTATTCGCCGTCTTGCACCACGCACGATCCAATCCAGGTACCCTCGAGATCTTGAAGCGTGGGGGCCCGCTGCTCGGAGTAAACGTCTAGACCGGAGTCAATTTGCGGGAGGCTCGAGCCATCCATGCCGCTCCGCGCGGCGTCTGCAATCTCGCGGCCGGCGTCGCCGGCGTCCGTGCCCGCGTCGCCGTCGTTCGTTCCGCCGTCTTCGAACGCGATATCTGCGTCGTCATCGCAGCCGCAACCGACGGCAAAAAGAACCATAGCCAGATATACGCCGATTTTTTTCATATATCTCTCCTAAAGCTACTGCTCAACCAAGTCAAAATGGCTCAGAATGCCGTGCAATGATAAAAAACATCCACGGCCGTAATTAATTCCGTCTCATTTTACTTATCACTCCTGTTGTCCGAAACTAAAAAAAATATCGGAAAATCGTTACACTCGGTCCGGAATCGCAATCGCTACAACGAACTTGCCGTGCTCTAGGCGAAGGCCGCGCGCCATGGCCGCGGATCCCCGACGTCTCGACCACGCTTGTGGCGAGGCGATCAAAGGCCTCTCAGCTTGACGGCGGGGCTCGCCACATACCGGCTCGAGTGCATTTATAAATGAAATAACATTTTGTTCGCGAAACCTATAGATGGTCTCGACGCATAGGCCTCTTGGTCTAAGCGGCTTTAACTCAAAGGGCACCCTATAAAAAAACAGTCTCGAGCGAGCTCTTTTGCGAAACCGGCCGTGGACAAGGCGTCGCTCCTTCGTCGGCCCCGCGAATCTCGTGGCGCTTACGCCGCGAGAGGGGCAGCGACTACCGCGAGCCTCGTCTGACGCGCGAAATATCTTAGAAATTCTAGGCTACGGTGGCAACCAAACCGATGCGTCTTGATATCCTAACGTATTTGGCGCAGTATATCAATGCGTGTAGTCGTATTGTATACTATTTGTACATAACGATTTAAGTGGAAGGTCTTGAAGACTACGCGACCGTACGCTAGCACAAATTGACTCGAGGATATGATGTTAATAAACCCACTCCCTCGAGCGAAAACGCTCGCCAAACGGTTTCTAAAAAACCGTCTTCGGATTACTAAGAGATCATCCCGCGCGCATGTAAGGTCGTTTCGGCCGCGTAAGCCGCGCTTTGGGTGTGAAGTTCGTCAACTCAAATCGATTTCGATAAATGACCGAACATTTAGACAACGTGACGGATTTATATTTCTTTTCGAGGATTTTCTTAAAAACGAAAATCAAAAATCTATTCCCGCAACCCTTGTGGTTGGTAATTATCCACTTCTCTTAGCCAGCCGAAGACCACTCCTAGAATGCCCCGAACGGAGGTTTCAAAAGTGTCTATTATCAGTCTAAACGAAAAAGCGGCCGTATCTATATTTCTTATTATCAT
Source organism: Deltaproteobacteria bacterium (assembly GCA_016929805.1). Taxonomy (GTDB): domain Bacteria; phylum Myxococcota_A; class Polyangia; order Polyangiales; family JAFGIB01; genus JAFGIB01. The sequence continues at coordinate 7,339 of JAFGIB010000461.1, forward strand.
CTCCTTTTTCGCCTGTAGCGCCGAAACTGAGCAAGGACCTAGAAGTCAAACGGTCCCTCAAAACAAAACGAACGGAAATGCAGATGGCGCGGTCGATCCAACCACTCTCGAAGGCGGCGCCAACTTGAGCGAGGCGGCTACCGGGCGGGATGCCTCAACCGTGAAGCCAGGCAGCGACGCGAAGATCGACCCGTGTGCCCGTGAGCCCGTAATTGTATTCGTGATCGACGGCTCGGGAAGTATGTGCGCTGATTTTGGGGGAGCCACCCGTTGGCAATCGCTTCGCAGCACATTGCTCGATCCGCAAAGCGGTTTGATCACGCTTTTAGACGATAAAGGGCTGTTCGGAATGCTGCTATACGACGGCACCGTCGATCCGATGCTGGCGATGACGGCGACCGGCGGCACACCTAATCCGACATGCGCGGCCCGCTCGGCCATGGAGAGGATGGAGGGCGATTGCCCGCAAGTAATCGCGGTTTCACCGGCATTGAACAACGCGCCGAAAATTGACGCGGCTTTTCCGCAGACCGAGCTCGGCGGCTCAACGCCGACGGACAAGGCGATGAACCGCGCGGTCGACGAGCTACTCGCGTCTCGCGAGTCGGGTCTTGATCTGGAAATACACCCGCAGTACATCATTCTAGCAACCGATGGTCAGCCGAACGATATCTGTGTCGGAGGCGTGGGCGGCGACGGCGTAGCCCAACAACAAGGGGTAATAGCGGCCGTTGATCGAGCGGCTCAAGCCGGTATCTCGACCTTTGTTATCAGCCTAGCCGGCGGCGATGCGGCGCTTGAAGCCCATCTGGACGAGGTCGCGCGCCACGGAAATCCGCAAAACCCCGGGGCGCGCACCTATAGTCCGACGACGCCGCAGGACTTGGTAGCGACGCTGCAGGAGTTGCTACGCGCCGCGTTTGGTTGTGACATAGTATAGGTTAAAGATTTTAGGCTGGACCTTGTCCGAGCCGCGCGCGTTGTTCAGTTACGACCTTATTGAATTCGCTCGCCCAGCTCTGGTCGCGGCCGAGTGATTGAGCTAACCATCCGGTTGCCTCGCGCACACTACGAAAAACCTGGTACGCGGACTTTCGTCGCTGGGAACCCACTTCAATATCCGTAATCGCCCCGCGGCTAACCGTGGCCGTGAAACCCTCGCTTTCGATTACTATCGCTCTCGCGACCAAGCGGGAGCTCGATTGCTTCAGGATTTCGGACATGCGTTTTCGCGCCTCGTCTGAGGGAGGGTCGCGTTTTTCGCCTATCAGAACCGTGAGAAAGACGTATTCGTCCGTCATTCTTGCTCGAATCGTTTCTACATCACGTTCCAAAAGATCTAGAAGCTCGCTGCCCAAGCTCGCACGCCAAAACCAAAAAGCCGAGTCGGACCAGATCGCGGTAAACAAGAAGGTATTGTCTCGTATGATTGTCAATTTGGAGCTGTTCTTTTCCATAGCGTGATCTTCCCAAGTCTCTGTTTTTCTTCCGGTTGAATTGAGCGCGGCGCCTATCGGCGCTCAAAACCTAAGAGGCCCTAGATAAAAGTCTATCGCAAATACGAGGGTCGAGTCGACGGTTAGCGATCTGAATCGGTATTTTGCCTAAAAATTGGAAAAAAACCCTCGGCGAAAACCGCCTCGCTCGCGATTTTCGCGTGTAACTCGACGTGCTTTCGAGCGATCTCTTGTACGAATTCGCTATTTGTTAGTCGCCGGGTTCGCTGGGTTCGACCCGTTGATTAAACTGATCAAAAACCATCGGGACGAAGACTCCCGAAAAGGTCCCGTTGACGGGGTCGCCATCGTTGGTGCCGACCTCTTCGAAAACGACCTCTCCGTCTCCGATATAACCCAGGGTAACGGAATCGGCCGGCCCGGCCGTGCTGCGCACGATCACTCCGAAGGTTTCAAACCCATGGAAGGTCCATTCACTTTGTCCAAAGAGCGAGGGCTCGAAAAGGAGAAGCAAAACGGTATAGGGAGGAGAGGCCGGAGTCACGCCGATGAGACGAATTACCGGGGTTCCGTCCTGAATAGACAACCCGTTCTCTTCAAAACCGGCTGCCGCTAAGATCGCGTTAAAAGGCTGGGTGATTTCTTCCGTGTGCATATCCAAGAAGGCTAGTTGTTCGGGCACATCTCCGGGATCCAATTCAAAATAGCTTTCTGGTGACTGAACATACGCATCGACCTTTCCCCACACGGCCTCGAATCGGCCGCTGATTTCAGAGGTCGGCAGGCACACCTCCTCGGGCAGCCCGGTTTTTGGTCTGTAGGCCCAGTCAGGCCCGTCGCCGACCAGCTCGTCCAAGATGCGCTCTTTACGGCCTCGGATAAAATCCCGCTGTTTCTCCAGAGAGACCTCATCCGCGGAGGTCAGCTCACCGATTCGATCGACCTCTTCAAGAAGCTTGTCCTCATCCCAGACCTTATCCAGTAATTCGCGGAGCCGATCGTGGTATTTCGCTCGCGAATCGAGATCGGAGTAGAGTCGAAAAGTCGGCCAGCTCCAGGCGTAAACAGAGGTCGGGATATCGGGCGGCAAAAAGATATGGTCCGGAGCAAAAGCGCCGTCTGTTCCCCAAGGGATGAAATAGAATTTATCCGTTTTTGGGTCGTGATAGGCGAAGAAATTGTTTTGGTCTCCCGAAAAGCTGTCCCAATGGCCGGTGATCACCTCCATCGCCCAAAAGGTGAGAAAGGCATCCATATCGATGACCTCGTCCAGCGATTCATAGAGATCCGCGTCGTCGACCTGCATAGCTTCCACTACTCGATATAGATCAGAGCGATCGCTTGTCGTCTCGTTGTTCTTAATCTCGAAGTTCAAGGCTAAATCGTCATGGAAATCCGCATTACCGCCGGATTCGAAGAGATTACCGCTGGCATCCTCAAAATGGCGAGCAAGAAAAGGTTTTCTAATGGTTTCGACATGGCTGTAAACCCCGAGGTCTTTGCCGTTGACCCGCACTCGGGCGAAATTGCAGCGAGGAGCGATCCCGCCCGCGTCTCTGAAAAGCTGATAGGACATACACTGGTGCGTATGACTGACGTCCTGCCTATCGTTGTTCAACGTCATGCGCGTCATGCCCCAGGCCGATTGTTCTTTAATCGTTCGGTTGAAGTCGACCTTGAGCGAAGGACGAACCGTCGAAAGAGAGCCCAGGTGGCCCTTTTTTCTCACGGCGACATTCTTCAAGGTCACGCCGTCGATGGTTGCCGTTGCACTCACCCAGGTGTACTCGAAATCCGATCCGCAGCCCGCCATCGTCTCGACCAATCTTTTGCCCTCGTTACGGATTAAATCCCAATCACCCGCGGACATTTCGATATCGACTTCTACTAAATGGAGCGGATCAAAGAGTAACTCGCTCGGGTCCTCGACGTCGTCGCCGCCATCTCGCAAGTCACGGCTCGCGTCCCCCGCGTCGTCGCCCGCGTCTTTCTTATTCTTTGTTTCCCGATCCTCTTGGTCCGAACAGGCCAAAGCGACCGAAAGCGACAGCAGAATGCAAAGCCGTACTCGTCTAAAAAAGCCGAAGTTTGTTGCGAAAATATGCATCATATCATCCGATTCCATTTTAGAATTCTGATTGGTCCGAACCGATAAGGCTACCTTTTTAGAGTCAAAGCAGCCGTTTGTGAGCGATTTAATTAGCGGTCGCGCCGTTATTTAGCAAATCGGCATAGGTTATCACGCAAGCCATACGGCCTCCACAGACATTTTTCGTCCGTGTGCGAGGTCCCGGGGTTAGCCGGGATGGATCGTCTCGTCCCCGATTAATCGCTCTGAGGCGCATCGTCATCAACTCATGGCTTGCGCTGCGCTTTGCTCCGCCGCCTTTGTTCGCCCATAGGACCGAGAAGAACCCGCTTGATGCGGACACGAAGGAATCCCGAATTCCCCGAGGTCTATGCGAACATTTCGGCGGTAATCTCGCGGATTCGTTTTTAGGCATTAGTCTGCATTCTATCGAAACCTTGAACTGCCAACGTCCGTACTGGATAAGAGGCTTCGCAATCTAGGCAACGATTTCGTACCGTAAAAAATCTAAAAGTCGCCGTTGGCCGATGTTCGACATAAATGGGAATTTCGCCAAGTTTCCTGCGCGAAAACCTAGTAACCGTATTGCTGTATAAAACAAGTTGTAAGGACTTGTAAAACAATCTAAATGATTTGTTTTAAACCATGGCGTCGAAAATTTTCCAAAGTCGAAATGAATCAAATAACTCAAGATGGTGTTTGGGTAACCGTTTTAAGCGATATGCTGTCGTTTTGGTAATCATCACGGTAGTATTGGCTGTTCTTTGGTCCCGCCCCGTATCAAGGCACTATATTCTGCGCGGAGTCACCGTTACCGAACATGTTATGACTCGATGGGGAAAACCCGAGGGGCCCTACGATGACGCAAAGGTCTATTATATCCATCGCGCCCAGACAAGCTCCTTGGAACTACGGAATTCCAAGATCGCTCTCGACTCCTCGGTTGCTCTCTTCCATGCCGTCGAAATCGACATATCTTTTTCTCAAGATCTAATACCGTACGTTAGTCACGGCGACGATTTAGATGATCTTACCGGTCATGCGATAGAAGATATAAACAAACTTACATCTAAAAAAATAGACGCGCTCGAAACCCGCGATGGAGGACGCCTCTTAAGCTTCGAAAGGTTCTGTCACGACTACCTTCCGCGCTTTAGAGCACTTTTACTTGATGTAAAAACCAATCACGATGAATTGAATAAAAAGGCGTCGATCTTCAGCACTTTGATTCCTCGGAACATGTCTCATAAAATAACAGTATTAAGCCTATCGGGAAGTTTTCTCACAACACTTAAACACATACGACCGGATCTCTCTTTAGCCTGCGAGTCTTTCTCGCCGACAGCCAACTGGCTCGCTGGTTTTACCGCCGTAAGCCAGAATATATACGTTATAAATACACACCGCGACATTATCGCGAGATGGCTCGGATTATCGCGTATTTATTGGACGGCACATAATGAAGCGGAAGCTCGTCGGATTCGCTCATTTGGGCCCGACGGAATTATTGTTCACATGGGAGGAACAAACCCCCCGACTCTACCTATAAAAGCTAAACGCTAATGACTTCCGTCACATCACGTTTTCACTCGTTCAACAGACTGTCGGGGTTTTTCGCTGCCAGTTTTTGGCCTATTTATGTTTTCGTTGTCATAGCGGGTTCGCGAGCTTATAAGTTCCGCCTTGATCTCGTACAGATACCGCTCTTTGTGCTTCAGGACTGCATTTTAGCGCTAGTGCTGAGCGTTCCATTCTTTGCGTTTCTCCGTACGGTTCGTAAGCCATTATACTGTGCACTAATCGGATTTTTTATTTTTACACCTGCGGTTTGGCTATCGTTAATCGGCATGACGGTTACGGGTATCATCGGACTTCCCGTAGACGCGAAACTTCTCACTATGATACCGGACCTAGTCTTTATTCAGGTCGCGTTGAACGAAGACTCGGTAGCGAATTCCCTTTCCAAGATGTCGATCGTGACTGTTGGAGCGCCTATTATAGGTTTTATCTGCTCGTACTTTTTGTTTCGTTTTACACATCGCTTCGATATGCCACGGATCTCGCGGTGGTTCATTGGTTTTGTGGCTATTAGTATGATCGCGCTTCCCTTCATACATATAGACGAACGCGGTCGCGATACGAACGGTATTGCTACCGTTGCGTTGACCGCATTGGGGTTAGCTGCCAGGGCAGATCCCGCGCCACCTAATGTAGCGCATCAGGAATTTAACCAACGAATCAGTACAACGTCTGGTGACTCTTACGTGCCGAATAGGGGGCTCGCGCGTCTGCTATTCGACGGTACTAAATACAGCGTTTTAGTAATAATTATTGAAACCGGCGTGGCAAGCGTCATTAATCTAGAAAAAAACGGTGATATTGCGAATTGGCTACCGAACATCCATGCCATGACCGGAAGCTCGATTTTTTTGGCACGACACTTGTGTCCGACACCTAATAGCTCGAGATCGATTTTTTCCATCGTCACAGGTCGCTACCCCTATCCGGATTTCCGAAATCCAGTAATTATCCATGCCCACAATCGTTTTCCATCTATTGCACAGATATTACGCAAAGAAGGCTACAAGATCGGCGCGTTTACTTCGTTTCCTGGAGATTACGAACGAATGAATACATTCTTGAAGTCCCAGGATTTCGATATTCTAGGCGACGTTAGTACTTTAGGATTGCCGTTAGTTCCCGAATGGTCCTTTGGTCTCGATGAAATCTTGTACGAACGATACATAGAATGGCGCGAGGCGCACTCGGATGCCGCGTCGTTTTTCATTTTAATGCCTTCCAACAGCCATTCACCATTCTATGCGCCGGCCTCGGACAAGCGGTTTCGTGAAAATACTCGACTGAACCGCTATAAAAATGCCCTTATCTATCAGGATCGTATTCTCGGTAAACTACGACGACGATTGGATCAACAAGGCCTTCTCGACCGGACGATATTAGTCTTAATTCCAGATCACGGCAGTTATTTTGATCTCGTAGGACAGAAAGAAACCGACGAGAGTACCGTTTCTCAATACCACGTCCCCGTTTTAATCGATCACCCACGCCTTCGAACCTTGGATCTTCCCATTACTATCTATCGCGCCACTAGCCACATAGACATCGCCCCTACTCTCATGGACATGACGACTCGAACGTCACATCCGTACGACTTACAAGGTATTTCGCTTTTACGCATCCACCCGGGCCGACGTTTAGTATTCTTCTCTCAAGATTTCCACGATCAATTCGTTGGGGCTAGTGACGGTCGGAAACTCGTGCTATGGAACCGTCATTTGGACAATTTTTCAATTTTCGAATGGTATGCACCCTCCCTAGCCCGTCCTTGGTCAAGTTCTTCTTCAGGATCAACCGACAAGAGTATTTTTTTAAGAATCAGAGACTTTTACGCGTATCAGATATCATACCTGAACCGTTTTGAGGACGACTAACAATTAACAACTCGTCATGCGATCGCTACCGGAATACGCATATTTAGTAACATTCAATCGCGGTGCTTTAATCAAAAAACGAACAAGACACGCTCCTATGAACGGTTTTTACTAGAGCCCGTCATGCGTTTTTGAACGCGCGTACTTCGCGTCGCACGAATATATCTATATCGTATCGACGTAATGTGGAGGAGTACCTCCTTCGAGAAGCCATGTATAGGTCTCTTTCATCATACGGCCTACGCGGGGCCATCCGAAGTCACGTTCCATCCATTGACGCCCGCGATTTCCTCGGCTTTTTAGTTCTTCCGCCGATAACCGAAACGCTTTTCTCAGGCATTCAATAAGAGGCGTCTTGCCGATTTCGATCCACCAACCGCATCCGTTCGATTCGATGTCTTTCCACGGCGCTCCCCGCGTGACGATGACCGGCACACCGTGAGCGAGGGATTCAGCAACGGTAATACCAAAATTCTCGGTATAAGTCGGAAGTACGTATAAGTCCGCCTGACGGAATACTCTCGTCTTGTCATTTCCAAAGACCGGCCCTTCGAAGCTAACCCTCTTTACGCCCAGACGGAAAGCAATATCCTTGAAATGCGACAGATAACCCTCGTAATCCGGACCCACGATCCTAAGTTCCCAATCCGGCGCTTCGTCTTGAAGATCGCGCCACGCCTCTAAGAGAATATCTATTCCCTTAATCGGATGGATACGGCCTAGAAAAAGTAGCTGTCTCCGAGACGGTCTCTCATAGTCCCCTATCTCCGAATCGATATCGACACCGTTGGGGATAACGGCCACGGGCTGCCGAAATCCTAACCTGCGTATATCACGTAACTCGCTTTCGCTCGTGGCATGAAAACAATGCGAGGCTTTAACTACTCTGCGTTGCGCTGCCCACCACACTAGACGTTTTCGCCAATAGGATCTGCGTAATGCCCAAGTTGACAGGGTTCCCCTAGGAGAGATCACCAGCCTACATCGTTTTCCGCGGGCGACCAAACCGGGATAGAGATTCGTCATACACCAGAGGCTATGGCTATGTATTATATCGGTACATTCAACTCGTTCTTTCAACGCGCGATGCATGGACGGAGATATTCCGATTTTAGGAGGCCAGGGCCACTCGCCGTGGGAATAACACGAAAAGGGCATTTCGCGCGGTACACTTCCGCGTGTGACGTGAAGCTCTACTTCGACTCCCGCTTCAGCCAGCTCTCGACAAAGACTCGGCACCGAGTACGACGGACCACTGGCTTCATCGTCTATATGTGTTACGAGTTGAATTACGCGCATGGCTATAACAGTTGTCTTTTGTGCCCGCCTGACGGGCGAAATCGACCGCTCTTGTTTTTCGAGATAATGAGCTAGCACGAACAACGCCCACGGTCGAGAACGTCTGACGGAAGCGGGACGGGCGAGAGATCTACTTTCAAATCATTTATAGCCGAGGCTGACGCGTGAAAAGTACCGAACGTACGTCAAACCATAGTCGGGAGAGGTAAGGTTTTAGACCAGGATTGCGCTAGATATTGAGGTTGTGGCGATGTAGACGCGGCAGAATTTTGGTTGTACGATTTACATGCGAGGATCAGATGGCCACCAACGGAAACAGCGAACCGCTCACGTACTACGAACAGAATCAGTCATTCAACGCGATCACGAGCTGGCTTCATTCGCTGAGATATCGACGAATCGTAAACGTATTTCGAGATGTCGCTCGGCGTCTTCCGCGGCCGATAAAGGTCACGGACATCGGTTGCGCCCATGCCAAGCTGTTCGCAGTGTTGGATGCTGAGTTTTCGGTGGACTATATTGGTGTCGACGTGGACAAGACGTTTGCGTCCATTGTTCAGCGGCGATATGGCCACCGACCGAATTTTCGCTTCGTCGAAAGCTCCGCGCTTGACGCTTTAGTTTCGGAACGGAAGCCAGACGTCGTGGTCGCGCTCGAGACCTGCGAGAATATTCCTGAACACGATGTGGTTCGGCTCATCGAAAAGATCGCCGAGCTTCGTCCCACGTTGTTCGTCTGTTCCGTACCGGTTGAGATTGGTCCAGCGATTTGGGCAAAAAACGTTGGATCGTGGATGGCGGGATACGTACGGCACACGGAATACACCTGGCGCGAGACCTTTTGGGCAGGCCTTTATCAGCTCGACAGGCTGCCACCGCACGAAACCGGTCACAAGGGTTTTGACTGGCGGTGGCTGGCCCAGACCGTTCGTCACAACATGCGGATCAAAGAGTTATGGTATTTCCCGTCGCGACTCGTACCGGCCGCGCTTTCGACATCGGTCTTCATCGTGGCGGAACCGCGCTGAAACACGCTGCTTTCGCGGGGTCCGGGCAGTCGCTAGCGGCAAGGCTGAACAGGTCAACCGCCAAGAGTAAGAGCTACTGCTCGCGCTATGGTGCCGATGCATCGCGGTGGCGGAGGTTACTAGCACCGCTCATGAGTGCGGGCTCGCGCCAGCGTATTCGCCAGAACCCGTGTGCCGCGCGGCTATATAATGGCTGGTATCTCGCTGGCTATGTACAATGCTCACTCCAAGACACGAGAATCGTTCTCGCCACCTCCTTCGTACGCCCGATAGTCGGCGCGGTCCAGCGCACGAGGTTGCGCTACTCTGTGCCAGTCTCGTAGCGAACGACGTCGAAACCTCGTACTGGACGGCCACGGGCCGGTACAAGCGCGCTAACGCCGGGAAGTTCGACGGGATGCCGAAACCGTAGTGCCCGCGTAAATTCTGCGATAGTATTTGCTATTGAGCCGCAACAAGCTCATGGCGATTGTGCCGGTGGCACTCTATACTTCTTTGCTCCTACTACGGCGCTCCGACTTCTCTTTGCCCGCCCCGCTTATCTTCGTTATCCTTCGCTCCTTGGTAAACCCCTTGTACTCTGTATTCGTATCTCCAATGGTTACGAGCACTGCCCCTGTTGGCCTGGGCATTATTTTGACAACATCGGAGGAGGGCAGGAAAACGCCTCCTCCGTCATCGAGTGTATTAAACTGATATAAGGAATTGGTAGCTACAAGGTCAAGTGGTCGTACCGGGAACGAAGCCGAATCGGGAACCACATCTGCTATATCTCGAACCTGCGGAAGCTGAAATCGCACTACCTAAAATGGGGTATCACCCGATCCCTTCGAGTCATCACCGTTAAAATGATCCACACCGAAGAGAAACGCACAGAAGTACACCTTTATCGTTCCGATCTCCGAATGGTCCGCTCGAACCATAAAAGAACGGGGCGTACCGCGGTAAAAGGTCGTTGTGATGCGGAACTTCGTCGATACCGAGTGGGGGTCAAAAAAAAGCGAGCACGCGCTAAATTAGTGCGCTTTTTCGCGAGCAAACGCAATTTACGCCGACGGGGTTATTGTAAACTTATGGTAAAGTAAAGGAAGCCTAATTGTCTGTCCCCCGTTTGTTATATTTCTTGTTGACCCTTGCTTTCTATTCCGATTCGCTTTTTCCTATTGCATCGGTAAATCTTTTTCTAGTTTTTCTACCCGACTTATTATAAACCAAACCTTGAAGCCGCCTATACGCTTCTATCCCATCTTTCATCATTCATTAGTACATTACAAAGATCATATGCCTCATAAAACTAGCAAAATTCGCACCGTCTTTAGGCAGGGAATAGCCGGTCTAAAGCTATTCGGTATTGACACGGAAGGTTTATTGAAGTCGATGCGCGGGTCTCCTACGTTCGTACGCGATCTGCTTTATTATTATCGGCAACACTCTGGATCCGGACGAGAATTCCGATTCGGTAAATTGTATCCATGTCTTACGGATCGTGACGACAACGCGGGTTCGGCGCAGGGTGATTACTTCCACCAAGACTTACTCGTTTCCCAGTGGATTTTCGAGCGCAAACCGGACAAACATGTGGATATCGGTTCGCGGGTCGACGGTTTTGTCGCTCATGTTGCTACCTTCATGCCCATCGAGGTGTTCGATATTCGCCCCTTATCCACAACAGCGCAGAATATTCACTTTCGCCAATGCGACATTATGGGCGATATCGGCGCGCTCACGGAATATACGAGTTCATTATCGTGCTTACACGCACTCGAGCACTTCGGTCTAGGCCGTTATGGTGACCGAGTAGACTACTACGGCCACGTTAAGGGTTGGGAAAATATATACTCCATGTTGGTTCCGGGAGGAACATTTTACTTCTCCTCGCCAGTAGGTCCGAGCTGTGTAGAATTTAATGCCCATCGGGTCTTCTCAACAAGATACCTCATGAACATAATTAACGGCCGTTACTTAGTCGAACGCTTCGCGTACGTCGATTCACATGGCGAATTATTCCGAGACGTGGAACCTTTATCGCAAAAGGTTCTCGACGGGCGAGGATGCGGCGTTTTCATGCTACGTAAGCAATAATGCAGTCGATAAGATGCGTTTCTATAAGAAACCAGATACGAGCATCCGATTACAAAGCCATCTTGAAAATTCACGGTATAAAGTGCAGCGATCACGTTTCAGGGCACTCAGAGAATCGGGTTAGATACGAAATCGACGCGACTCGCTAAATGAAGAGGCGGTGTATAAGGCAGAAACAAACAGCGGCTCGCTCACCGTAAGGTTCAATAAAATGGATTCGATCGCGATTTCGTGCCCTAATAACTGCTTACAAAAGGCCCTATGAAAATAGTGCCGGAACCATCAAAGAGATGTTTCTTTTCTCTGGAACATGATTTAAGAAATTGATCTTGAAACCGGATCTCGAGCTGACCGATATAAGGACGTAAAAAAAGGTTCTTTTTATTGTAAAAATATCGAGAGATAAGGCGGGAATACCTCGCTTTCCTGGTATTAAGCATTGTGGAGGTCACCATGGAACTTCGAGGAAAAAGAATAATGGTTACGGGAGGTGAAGGCTTTCTTGGCTCGCGCTTGGTCGCTCAGCTTAGAGCGGCGGATGCCGAGGTCTTCGTCGCTCGTTCTTCCGAGTACGACTTGGTTCAGCAGCAAAACGTACACGAGCTCTATCGCGATTCCAGACCCGAGCTGGTTTTTCACTTAGCCGCCAGGGTCGGAGGCATCGGTGCGAACCAACGCAACCCCGGGAGATTCTTTTACGACAACCTGCAAATGGGGGTGCACATCATTGAGGAAGGACGTTTAGCCGGAATTTCAAAAGTTGTCGTCGTCGCTACGATCTGCGCCTATCCGAAATTCACCCCTGTTCCCTTCGCAGAAAAGGATCTTTGGAACGGCTATCCGGAGGAGACTAACGCGCCTTATGGTATTGCAAAGAAAGCGCTCTTGGTCATGGCTCAGGCTTATCGACAACAATACGGGCTCAATACGTTGGTTCTCTTTCCGGTTAATTTGTACGGACCAGGGGACAATTTCGATCTAGAGGACAGCCACGTCATCCCAGCGATGATCCGTAAATGCGTCGAATCCAAGCTCGCGCGCGAGGATAGTATTGTATTATGGGGTGACGGCAGCCCAACACGCGAGTTTCTTTATGTCGACGATTGCGCGCGCGCCTTGGTACTGGCCGCGCAACACTATGACTCGTCGGAGGCCGTCAATGTCGGTGCCGGGTTTGAAATCAAAATGCGCGATCTCGCCGAGCTCATATGTGAACTAACTGAATTTGAGGGAAAGATCATCTGGGATACGGCTCGCCCGAATGGGCAACCGAGGCGGATGCTCGACACGACTAGAGCTCGGGAACGGTTTGGCTTCACGGCCACAACGAGCTTTAAGGACGGGTTAAAGAAGACGATTGCTTGGTACGAAGAGAACAGGGGAAAGTCTAAATGAGCCACCAATCTGATAGGCGAAAGAAAAAAGCGTTGATAACGGGAATAACCGGACAGGATGGTAGTTACCTGACCGAGTTATTAATCAAAAAGAACTATGAGGTCCACGGGCTGATTCGCCGTTCTTCTTCTTTCAATACCGCTAGAATAGACCACCTTTACAGCGACCCGCACATAGCAGCGACTACGCTTTTTCTCCATTACGGCGATTTAGCGGACGGTTCGGCGCTGGCCAAGTTGCTACGTAAAATCGAGCCAGACGAAATCTACAACCTTGCGGCTCAAAGCCATGTTCGAGTTAGCTTTGATACGCCCGAGTATACGACAGACGTCACGGCGTTGGGTGTTGTGCGCTTGCTCGAAGCAATAAGAGACACCGGAATCGAGCCGAGGTTTTACCAGGCATCGTCTTCGGAAATGTTCGGCGGTGTACACAGAGAAAAGCAAAACGAACAGACCCCGTTTTACCCGCGAAGCCCGTATGCTGCGGCCAAGGTCTATGCCCATCACTTCGCGCGAAACTATCGAGAGGCATACGGGCTGTTCGCGGTCAACGGAATTCTTTTTAACCACGAAAGCCCCCGCCGGGGCGAGACTTTTGTGACGCGAAAGATCACTCGCGCCCTGGGCCGAATCAAGCACGGGCTGCAGGAAAAAGTATACTTGGGTAATCTTGAGGCAAAACGCGACTGGGGCTTTGCCGGCGACTACGTTGAAGCCATGTGGCGGATGCTGCAAGCGGACCGGCCCGAAGATTTCGTGATCGCGACCGGAGAAACGCACAGCGTGCGCGAATTTCTCGATCTCGCCGCCGACTACGCCAAGGTAGATCTAGCGGATCGCGTCGTAATCGATCCCCGCTACCACCGTCCAACCGAGGTCGACGTGCTTATCGGTGACGCGACTAAAGCCCGACAGAAGCTTGGATGGACTCCTAGGATTAGCTTTCAGGAATTAGTTAAAATGATGGTCGATGCCGACCTGGAGACGGCCGCTCGGGAACGGTTAATCAAAGCTTGACGTGCCGCGATTTTGTCAACGGAACCAAGACCGACACGGTAGAAGATCGTCGCCGAAGTACGATTGTTGCTTACGAGCGGAAAGA
>JAFGIB010000462.1 GCA_016929805.1 Deltaproteobacteria bacterium
AGGGGGGTACTGCTGTTTGACTACGACGGCGGCCAATTCATCCCGTAAGACCGGCTTTCGTCCTCGCGCCGGCTCGTCAGGTACAGCGAGTACCATCCTCGCCGGCCCTGCGGGCGCGCTCGGTTTTACAGGCAAATTGGCCGCCGACTTGTTTGCTTCCCTGAACGCTTACCGATTAACTTATCGTTTTGCCGCGCGGTTATGGCACCGATTTATCGAACCGACCGCGTGTAATAAACGGCGATGGACGAAAGCCGATGCTGACGATTTGTTCGGTTTGTTATTAACCCGCGACGCCGCCTGTGCGGTCGCGACATAGCAATAAGAGGTATTAACTAGAATGGCCGTTCCGGTTGAAATTAGAGGCGATACATTTCCCGGCAGCGTATACGCGCAAGCGCCTCAAAATGTCTATTGGGAGACGACCATCGCGTGTGACCTCGATTGTAAGCATTGTCGCGCGGACGCCAATCCCAACCGCCACCCGCTGGAACTGAGCTTTGAACAAGGAAAAGAGCTGATGCGCTCCGTCAAAGCGATGGGAAGCTTGATGGTGCTTACCGGCGGCGATCCCATGAAGCGGGAGGATATCTTCGATTTAATGAGCTTTGGTCGAGAGATAAAACTGCCGATGGCTGTTACCCCGAGCACCACGCCTTTGCTCACTCGCGATATAATAGCGAAATTTCGCGATCTTAATATGGCGGCCATGGGAGTCAGCCTGGACGGGCCGTCAGCCGAGGTTCACGATTCCTTTCGCAAGGTTACCGGAACGTTCGCCCGATCAATGCTCGCGTTGGACGCCGCTCGTGAATTCAAGCTGCCGGTTCAGGTAAATACCTCTATAACCACCGAAACCATTCCCCATCTTCAAGCGCTATATGAGCTGTTGCGCGATCAAGCGACGCCCCCGGTTCGCCGTTGGAGCCTTTTTCTTCTGGTACCGGTGGGACGCGGCGTCGAGCTCGGGCTGCCCTCCGCATTGCAGGTCGAGCAGCTTTTCGGTTGGGTCTACTCGATTTCCGCGCAAGCGCCTTTTCACGTAAGCACCGTGGAGGCGCCGCATTACCGGCGTTTCTTCATTCAGCGTAAGCTCGAGGAAGGCATACCTCGCGAGCAACTTCAGAAAATGGCAAGGAAAATGGGGTTTGGCGTGCGCGATGGAAACGGCGTGATCTTCGTCTCCCATCTCGGTGAGGTCTATCCCGCGGGGTTTTTACCCTACCCACTGCTTGGCAATGTGAAGGATAGGCCAATAAGTGAAATTTACCGCGATTCGCCCGCGTTACAAGAGCTTAGAGACGCTCATAGGCTGAAAGGCAGATGCGGGCGCTGTGAATTTAAATGGGTGTGCGGTGGCTCTCGAGCCCGCGCTTACGGGATGTTACAGGACCCATTTCAAGAAGATCCGCTTTGCGCCTTTTATCCGTAGCACCTGTTTATTTATACCGGCCCGCAGAGACCTTTTTCGGTTTTGTGCTAAAAGGGCGGTGCTGGCGAACTCATAACAGGAGAAAAAGCGAATGGATAACAGGCGGCGGTATCGAAACCTAAATAGAGTACGGGCCTTAATGGTCGTATCGCTCGGCGTCGTGATATTAGCTATCGCGGGATGCGATAAGCTAAAAAAAGAGAAAAAGGCGAGCGATACTGATGAAGGCTCAGAACAAACCTCTAAAGGTCAAGATGGCGCGGAGAAGAAACCGTTAACACCCTGTGAACAGTACGCGAAGACGATCTGCGAGTTAACGAGCGAGACCTCTCCCATGTGTCAATCGATGAAATCGCTGACGGCAATTATACCCGAGGCCGCCTGCAAAGCGGGAATGACGGACATCGATTATACGAAGAATAAGGTTAAGGAGATGCGTAAGTCTTGTGACGATCTCGCCAGCAAACTATGTGCCGATATCGGCCCCGAGACTGAGACCTGCACCATGGTCAAAACGCAGGTCGTGAAACTTCCGCCGGAGCGTTGTCAGGATATGCTCAAGCAATACCCGAGGGTTGTCGCCGATCTCAAAAAACGTGAGGAAGCCAACAAACCGTTGACCCCGGAGAAGCAACAAGCGATTGTCGAGGGCGCGACGAACGTATTCGGTCCGGCGGATGCGAAGGTTACGATTGTGGATTTTTCGGACTTTCAGTGTCCCTACAGCTTCAGGGCAGCGCAAGTAACGAAAAAGCTTATAAAGAAATACGGGGATAAGGTTCGTTTCATTTACCACCATTTCCCCTTGTCGTTTCACCCCCAAGCACGTCCGGCGGCCGAGGCCTCTCTCGCGGCCGGCGCCCAGGGGAAATTTTGGGAGTACCACGACTTAGTCTTCGAGAATCAGAGAGCGCTCGAGCGCGCTGATCTGGAAAAATACGCCGCTCAGCTGAAGCTCAATATGAAAGCCTTTAAAAAAGCGCTAGACGACAAAAGTTTCGAAAAAGCGGTGGATGCCGACATCAAATTAGGGGAGAAGGTCGCTATTAGCGGAACGCCTACGATGTTTCTCAACGGCAAGCGCATCAGCAACCCGACCGATTATGATATGGTCTCCAAAGAGATCGAAAAAGCGCTGCAATAGATCGATAAGGAGTGGCTCCTAAACAAGCGGCGGCGTACGAAGCAATAGGTTCTCCAAGCGAGGACGTCTTGTTCTCGGTTTTGGATGTTTTCATCGTTTTGCGGCGCGGAGGCGGCGCCGTTGTTTTTCGTTTAGAAACGCTCGAGTTTTCGTCGCGTTTATGTAATTCGCTGACTCAAACCGAGAATTTCCGTGTATCTGTTTAGTTATTACGTCGGTCTACAGCCTCGCGAAAAATCTTCAATTGTCGGTATGACGATATATCGTTTTTGGATTTTATCCGCTATATAGATCCGATATGACAAAACAGAGCAAAACGCTTCAACTCCGCCTTTCGCTTGTCGATAGCGAGCCGGAAATCTGGCGCCGTATTTTAGTGCCGGATAGCTACACCCTTTGTGATTTACATTATGTAATCCAGATAGCGATGGGATGGGAGAACGAGCATCTGCACGGTTTTCGCCAAAAAAACCGCACCTTCGGCCCGAAGGGGCCCAATTCTTTTGATCAGGACGAGGACGAGGACGGCGTTCTGATAAACGAGGTCCTGATAAAGACCGGTTCCAAGTTTCTGTACGAATACGATTTTGGCGATGATTGGGAGCACGTTGTCGAGCTGGAAGGGATTCTTCAGGCCGAGCCGAAAACACCATTGCCGTTTTGTGTCGAGGGGGAAAACGCCTGCCCGCCCGAGGATATCGGCGGCGTCTGGAGATACAATTCCATCGTAGAGGCCTTAGGTGATAGCGGCGACCCGACGGCGAGAGAGGATATAGATGAAGACTTGCTCGAGTGGTTGGGAAGCGACTTTTCGCCGGAACGTTTTGATCTCGACGAGGTTAATCAGCGGCTAGCAGAGTGGGCCCGGTATCGCGACGGAACGAGCGAACTGTTTGAAGATGAAGACGAAGCCGACACGAGTGTTGAGTCCTATTCTGAAGAACGCGAACCCGAGATAGAGTACGACGCCGATCGGGCCCCGAAAAAAACCAAGTGGCGCGCGGTCGACGAGTTGGACAAGGTATTGGCCGTCGATATCTATCATCGCGAAGCGCGCCCGCATCCAGCGCCGCAGACCCCTCATCACCACTCGATAATTCACGTCGCGGTGGAGGAGCAGATATTAGCCGATGAGCCGCCCGAGGTGGCAAAGGCGATGCGGCGGCTGATGCGCGAAGGTCTCAGCCGACACGATACGATCCACGCCATCGGCTCGATTTTGTACCGGATGGTTTTGAGAGAGGGGAAAGAGGTTCAGGAGCCTGATATCGAAGCGTACGCGCGCGAAGTCGCAAGTCTCAGCGCGACGGATTGGCTGGCTGAAAATCAGCCGGATTTCACCCGCAAAAAGAGCTCGAATCAGCAGAAAAAGAGAAGCAAAAACCAGCCGAAAAAGAAACCGTCGCGCGCTAATAAAAAACGCTAAACCCTACCAACGGTCGCGCCGCGTTTTGAGGAGGGTGAACAGTCGGGTTTGATTGTGTCAGCTATTGAGACCTGCGTGAACCTTAACGTTGCAAAAAAACGTCGAGCGGAAACGCGAAAAAAGCGATAAAATAAGGGCGTGCGGAACTTTTTTTGGGCCCGAGCTTAGGACTCTCCGCAAAAAAACGATCCGGTTACGAGCGCGTGGGCGGGTGCGCTTGCGGCTTTCATCCTCGGAAAAATCGTAAGCGTTCAGGGGGGCAAACAAGTCGGCGACCAATTCGCCCGTAAAACCGAGCGCGCCCGCAGGGCCGGCGAGGATGGTACTTGTTGTACCTGACGGTTGTCGGTGGAAACGTACAAAGCGGAGCGGACGCGAGTCCGCGAAGCTGTACGTTTCCAGCGGCAGTACACAGGGTCCGA
>JAFGIB010000041.1 GCA_016929805.1 Deltaproteobacteria bacterium
CTCCTCGAAATAGCGCTGCTAGTCCTTCGTCGCGGCTCCTTGCATCTCGGACCGTCGCGCTCCGAAATACTCGGTCGGACCTTATTAAACACGCTCTAAAAAAAGCTGCGATTCCGTTGGCGCGTTTCGTGCATAGCAATAGGCAGGATTATTACTCTTGACAAAACGTTAGGCGACCGAAGGGACAGCAGTCAGACGGCAGTTAAACGCGATTATCGGGCTCGCGTTAAAAATCGAGGATACGCTAAGTAGTGAGTTTGAAAGACGACGCATTCGTCGTATTTTTATCAAAAACCATACCGATGTTATCTCACTTCGCGTCCCTCCGGTTAATATAGCCGGCGTTCTAAAATAGGAAAAGGAAGGTAGCAATGGGCGAAATGCTTCGAGCGGTCGACCGGGTGGAAATTATGACGCTCCAGGATAACTATATCGATCTTCTCGCGCGGGATAGCAGCACGGTGGTGCAACGCGCTATTCCGTTGGTCGGACTGGAGATAAAGAACAGCGTTTTGGCCGAGCACGGCTTTTCCTCGCTGGTCAGCGTTTCCTGCGATAACCAGCGCCGCGATCTCATGTTCGACTTCGGATTCTCCCAGCACGGCGCCGCGTTCAACGCCGACGCCTTGAGCATCGACTTGACCGGCGTCGAGGTATTGGCCCTTTCGCACGGCCACCCGGACCACACCGGAGGCTTGAGGGAACTATGCCGAAGAATACGCAAGAGCGAACTTGAGCTAGTCGCCCATCCGGCGGCCTTTCGAGCCTCGCGCTGCCAAAAGATAACCGAAGAGATACGCATCCACTTTCCGGCCTTTACGCAAATGTCCGTGCGAGAAGCTGGGGCAAAAGCGATGGAGTCGGAAAAACCGATAAGCCTGTTAGACGGCCTTGCCCTGTTCCTCGGCGAAATTCCGCGCAAGACCGACTTCGAGAAGGTTCCTCCGAGCTTTTATTTCGTCGAACAGAGCGTGGAAAAACCCGATCTGATCGAAGACGATACCTCGTTGGTCTTTCACCTGAAAGGCCGAGGTTTGATCATCCTTTCAGGCTGCGCACATGCGGGGATAATTAATACCGTCGAGCACGCCCGAAATGTTACCGGCGTCGACGAGATCTTCGCGGTCATGGGAGGTTTTCACCTCTGTCAGTCGGACGTGGACTCCGTGATTGCGCCCACGGTTGAGGCGTTGACAAGGATGAGCCCTACCTACGTCATACCCACGCACTGTACGGGAAAGACCGCATCGGACTTCATCCAAAATAAAATGCCGAATCAATTCCTACTCAACATGTCGGGAACACGTATGGTTTTTTCGTAACAGACCAAAAGCACCGGGAGCGTTTTACATCAAATATCACGCCGCCGACGCCTCGAGTTGATCTCAGAGATGCGGTTAGATAGAGAGAGAAATAGAAAGGGGAATGAAAAATGGCTAGATATCATTGGATCGCTCCGATAACCGTTTGCGTTGTCGCAAGCGTGCTTTGTTGCGGCGATGACGACGAAAAAGGTGAATCGGTCCCCGATCCCGGCTCTACGGTCCAATGCACCGAGGGAGCGATAAAATACACGACCTCGAGCGGAGAAATCGTGTGTTGCCCCTCCGCTAATCGTTTTTGTGACGAGAACGCCGATGGGTATACGGGTGGTTGCTGGCCGGAAAACACCGATTGTAACCTCATTACCCAGTGCGGGGGCCAATGGGCTGCATGCCCGACCGGCAGTCTTCCATACTGTAAGGACGATGCTACGCTCGAATGCCATGTTTGTTCGGAAGGGTCGTCTGTGTATCGAACAGCCAGCGGGAAACCGGTTTGCTGCGACAGCGACGCTCCGACCTTTTGCGACGAGACTGACGAGGGGTACGCGGGCGGATGTTGGGCGTCTGGGGTTGACTGCGATACCATAGCGCCATGTGGCGATGATTGGGCGGCTTGCGCTGAAGGCATGGTCGTGGTCTGTGACGAGGCAACCGGCGAGGGTTATTGCACCCAAGCCTAATCGGGTGGGAAAAACTGGTTCGACGAGCAGCCTAAACCTTAAAATTGCGAAAAACGTCGAGCGAAGACCGTTCTAGAGCGAGGGCGATACAGCGGTCTCTGCGCCGCCCGTATTTATTCGCGATATCGCGACTATAAAAAAGATTAGAGTATCAGCTTCGCGACTCTATTTGGCATGCTGTAAAACTTTTCGATGGCGAGATCGAAGGTCTTTTTATCCGTTAATTTATCCCTTTTGACCAATCGGCGAATTTGGCGTACTTTCTGCTTTATCCGCAGGAGTCGTTATTCACGAACCCGCGCGAGTTCGCCGAGAATCGATGCACATGTTTAATAGATCGAAATCACAAAAAAAACCAAAACCCGCCTACGCGGGACCAGTCCTTTACTATAACGATTTGGTGATCGACCATTTCTCCAATCCGCGCAACGTGGGAGAAATGCCGGACGACGAGTCCAACGGCTTCGGGCTTGTGGGCGACCCGTCTTGCGGCGATCAGATGAAGCTGTGGATAAAGGTCGAATCAGGGCGAATCGACAAGGTAGCCTTTAAGTCTTTTGGTTGTCCGGGAGCGATCGCCACAAGCAGCATGCTGACCGCTCTGGTGGAAAGAAAGACAATTGAGGAAGCGCTGTGCGTTACGGATGACGATGTCATCGAAGCGTTAGGCGGAATCCCGGAAAAGAAAAAACACTGCTCGCTGCTCGGCGTAAAAGCGCTTCGAGCGGCGATCGCGGACTGGCAGTCGCGGCAAACCGATGACAAGGGGAAATCCGCCGGGTCGTGAACGTCATACATATGAACAACGAAAAAGGAGTTATTCAGACGATGAAAGAAATCGCGGAAGTCACGCGAAAACACGGCGCGTTTACCTCAACGTTGCAAAAAATCCGTCGGCGTAAAGCGCCTCGCTCGCGAAAAATAGCGCGAACTAAGGGCGTGCTCACTTTTTTTGAACCTCACTTAGGGTGCACTAAGCTGCGGTCCAAAAAAAG
>JAFGIB010000042.1 GCA_016929805.1 Deltaproteobacteria bacterium
AGCCGGCGCGAGGACGAAAGCCGGTTTTACGGGATGAATTGGCCGCCGTCGTAGTCAAACAGCAGTACCCCTCTGAACGGTTACGAGGAACCGGTATGTTATCCCATTAAGGAGTCTTAGGTTCGACTTGTCGAAGCACAATGCTTGTACGGATGACGCGCGGCGCTTCGCTTACCGGAGAGACAAACCGGCCATTGTCGATTCTTTTTTTCACGCAATCGAGCTCTATGTCGTTTAAGAAGGGCGATGATACGCTACAACGACTTACAATTCCGTTTATCGTGACGTATGCTTCTACTGACACCTCGATTGCGTCCGGCGCGTTATTATGGTCTCGGGCAATGAGACAGTCGATAGGATTACCGACTATCTTGTTCAGCTCCGTCTTGAGGTCTCGTTCTCTTTCCGCGGGTTCGCCGCTCTTATCGTTCGTATGTACCGGAGAGCCAGACGCTCTTTGGGTCGTGGTTGGACTTGGTTGAGCGTTCAATTCTGATAGGTGGTTTTTCGGGCTACGGTCTTTTTTTGTTGGTCGTAAACTGGGTTCTCGCGTCGTTTGTCCATATACGCGGTTGTCCACAGCGCGCGAGGACGAGGACAATGCGCTGTCGTTTTTACATCCAATAAAAACAACCGCCGAGGTATAGGAAAGCAAAAGAATAGCGCCTAGCACCCGCGAAAAAGGAACCCCCCATTCGCTCGATCGATTCTCGGGCCGTCTTCGCTCTCTTTTCGGTCCGAAAGCATTCACTCCAGCGCCGTGCACGTCGCCGTTTCGCTTGTGAGGATCAAGCGAAAGGGGCCGCGGCGTGAGGTACACAGACCGGGAAAGGGTTCTTTTTCGGACCCATCGATACCATTGATCGAAAATCATTTCGCAGTCGCTGCCCCTAATCCAAGTTTTTTACGTTTGTGACCCGAGCTAAAGCGGTCGATCGGTTACCCGACCTTCGCGCGTTCGGGAGCGAGTTGTTTGTCATTGAATCGCATACCTTCGAGCTTATCGACGATAGCATCCAACCGTTCTCGCGGTACGCCGACCAAGGTATATTTATCCCGAATCCGGATTCGTCCCAGGTCGTTGCGAGACAGCTCACACGCCTCCCGTAAAAAGCGTGCGAGTTCACCGATTCTTAGACCGTCTTTTTTTCCGAGATTGAGATAGAGGGTTCCAAACTGATCTCGTTCGATTCGGTCGTCCTTGGCTTTTTCGTCAATGATCTCGCATAGATCGGATCGCTGCTGTGACTCTGATCCGAGTTCTCGTTCTGTCTTGACTCGTTCCGACCTTGTACTCGCGCTTGTCGTTTGAGCATTCCTATGCGGGCGCGTTCTCCGTGAGCTGTCGATACTGTCCTGAACCGCGGGAGTCGGCTGCCGGGCGCGGCGAGCGGCGGCGGCTTCCTCGTCGATATCGACGCCCCGTACGCCCAAGAAGGCGCGTAACAATCCGCCGAGAATTCGTTCCGCATTCGGATGGGTAAGAATCCTACGCGCAAGAGAGATGTCTTCGTTATTAGAAGTATTACCAAAGGCTTGGTTGAGTAAATCGATACGGTCCATTTCCTTGCGCGTTTGTAATTCGCCTTTCGTCGGCAGCGAACGCTCAATCGGAGAGATCTTATATTCGAGGCGTAGATAGTAGAGCGAGCCGAGTTCTTTAGCGCTAACCAGGGAAATCGCTGTTCCGATTCTGCCCGCGCGTCCGGTACGTCCGGTGCGGTGAATGTATGAAACGACAGATTCCGGGAAGGAGTAATTGATAATGTGAGTTATATGGGAGATATCGATGCCTCTCGCGGCAACATCGGTGGCCACGAGATAACGCAACTCACCTTTACGCGTTCTGGCCATCACTTTTTCGCGTTCTCCTTGTGGAAGGTCCCCGTTCAGCCAGTCGGCGGAAAATCCCGCTTGTGTAAGCTCTTGGGCGACACGTTCGGTTTCGCTGCGCAAGTTACAGAAGACAATGGCGCTTTCCGGATCTTCTACTTCGAGTATCGAAATCAGGTCTCCGACGCGGTTTTTTCCCGAAACCATATAGACGTAATGGGCTATTTCCCTCGGACTGATCGTATCGCTGGACAGGGAGACAAACTCCGGCCGGTTCATGTACTTCTCCGCCGTTCGTTGAATCGCTTCTTCTACCGTTGCGGAAAAACAAAGGGTCTGCCGTTTCGAAGGTAATCGTTCGAGGATCGCGTTGAGCTCTCGGGCGAAACCCATCGAGAGCATTTCGTCCATTTCGTCCAACACAAGCACGCTGAGTTGCGAGAGGTCTAACGTTCCTCGGTTCAAATGATCAAGAACTCGTCCCGGAGTACCGGAGACGATTTGCGCGCCTTTTTTGATTTCGCGGATCTGGCGCTCCATCGGCGCACCGCCGTAAACCGTCGTGGTTTTGACATTCTTATATTTTCCTATGAGATGTATCTCTTTAGCGTTCTGGATTGCCAGCTCTCGAGTGGGAGCGAGCACCAGAACCTGCACCTTGGGTTCGTCGCTTACGAGCTTATCGATGATCGGCAGGGCAAATGCGGCGGTTTTTCCCGTACCCGTTCTGGATTGAACGATCAGATCCAGACGATCAACAACAGATTGAAAAACCGCTTGTTGCACCGGCGTCGGGGTGAGATAACCCATTTCGTCCAGGGCACGGAGGACTTCCGTGGATAAGGAAAAGACGTGGAAGGACAAATCGTTGCTGGGATTTTCTTTTGCCAAAAAGGTCTCAAGGTCGGTTTCCATTTGGTATACTTTCGTCGATTGATTGCGCTCTCCGGGGATATGAGGCGAGGTTAGGCGATCTTGTCGTTGCCGCAATGAACCAACGCCCGCCGGATTTCTGTACGTGGCGAGGTTATTACGTGTGAAGGGGGATGCTGTTCGGTTTTCATTACCTTATGGTAGTTCTTTCTCGCAATTTCGTTTTATCGATTCAAGGCCGTCTCTCAGCTTTTTCAGATTGATGCGGTTCGCGTCGGTCGCCGCGCAATTCGCGGTTAGATTTCGATAGCGCCTGTCCCAGCGATTCAGCCACTTTTGCATTTTACGACTTTCGAGACGGTCGCAGAACCCTTTGGTTTTATCGAGTAGATCAATGCTTAACGCGCGCGTCTCTTTGGTGCATTTCTTAGCGTTCGGCGCCTGCGGTCGCGCACGCTTCTGAAAGCCAAACGCTTGCGGAATAATGGAATACGCCCCGGCCGAAAGAACGAATACCAAGACTACCCAATAGACGAGAATGCCCATTCGTCGGCCGACGGCCGCGGCTGATGAATTCGACGTGTCCTTCGAGTTTTCGCGCGGCCTCGCTTTTTCTTCCGTCATTTTCACCGGGTTACTCCACCAACTTATAGCCAAATCCGTAAACCGTCAGGATATAGCGCGGCTTGTCCCTGTCAGGCTCGATTTTCTTCCGAAGCTTAACCACGAAGTTGTCCACCGTACGGTTAGTTGGGTTGGCGCTTATTCCCCACACTTTGTCCAAGATGTCATCGCGTGAAACCGGTTGCCCCAATCGGCTGCGCAACAACTTCAGCAGCTCGACTTCATAGAAGGATAACGGAAGCGTCTTGTTATCGCGTATAAGCGAGTGAGTCGCCGTGTTGATAAGCACGTCGCCGATGGTGAATTTGGGATCGGGCAGAGCGGCCGAGACGCGCGCGTCGCGGCGAAAAATCGCCCGGATGCGTGCGAGCAATTCGCCTAGGGAAAAAGGCTTGGTAACGTAGTCGTCGGCGCCGGCGTCAAGACCGCGAATCTTATCCGATTCCTGACTGCGAGCGGTTAGCATGATGATCGGCGCCAGGTTGACCACTCGTCGCAGCTCTTCGC
Organism: Deltaproteobacteria bacterium; assembly: GCA_016929805.1. Classification (GTDB taxonomy): domain Bacteria; phylum Myxococcota_A; class Polyangia; order Polyangiales; family JAFGIB01; genus JAFGIB01. The sequence goes on from JAFGIB010000042.1 coordinate 3,838, forward strand.
AGACTTGATAACCGTTGATATCCGGCAACATCAGATCGAGGATTATGCAGTCCGGCTGGTCGGTTCGCGCGCGCGCCAACCCGTCTCGACCGGTTTTCGAATGAAGCGCGATAAAACCTTCAAATTCCAGCGCATCGCAGAGACCGCCGGCTAACGCGGGATCATCCTCGATAATGAGAATTTTTTTTCTGGAGGCGGTATCCATCTAGTGTGCGCCTTGGGGTATAGAATTGACGTTCGCTTGCTTTTTGGGTTTCGCTTCTTTGTCGCGCAGTACAACTGTCTGCGTGTTCTCATCGCGAGGAATGGCGAATCCGACGATCGCGCCGCCGTCGGGCGCGTTTTCGGCCCAAGCTCGCCCCATATGCGCTTCGGCCGTCTGTTTGACCAGTGTTAAGCCGATTCCCGTTCCGCGCACTTTTGGATTGCGACGGGTTCGATAAAAACGCTCAAAAATTCGACGCAAGTCACCGGGCGGAATGCCCGGGCCGTGGTCGCGAACTCGTATCTGGATCTCTCCGGGAAAAACCTCCACCGTCACTTCGATTGGCGTCGCGGCGCCGTACTTCACCGCATTGTCCAACAAGTTGATGACGCTGAGCATAATCGCTTGTTCATCCACGCGCAGCAAGGGGATCTCCCCCAAAAGCACCAGACGAACATCGGCGCGTTCTCGCTCGAATCGATAGTGGAAGTTTTCAATCGCCCGTGCAACTAGATCATATAAGTTACAGTCTTGCATTTGATAGTGAGGCTTACCCCGTTCAAGCAAGGCGAAGTCGAGCACATTTTCGATCAAGCCGCTGAGACGTTCGGCCTCACTGCAGATGTTTTCTACGTATTCTTGCTGTTTTTCCGGGCTTCGAAACCGTCCGGTCAAAAGCATTTCGCCGAACATGCGAATGACCGAGAGCGGGGTTTTGAGCTCGTGAGAGACATTCGCGATAAACTCGCTCTTCAGCGCGTTCAGCCTGCGTTCTTTGTCCGCAGCAAACAGGATAAACAGTGTGCCGAGTAAAATGATTCCCAACGACAGGCCGATGAGCGCCGCCTGGTTGAAACGACTGGTTCGAACCTTGGACTTGAGAATTTGTACTTCTGGCGGAGCAACCTGAAGTCGCCAGGTGTAGAGAGTGGTCGGAAAACGGTAGCCTACGAGATAGTCGCCGGCGCGCGCGAGGCTGGGTCCGTAAATCAGTTTGTTGTCTTCATTAATGATATTATATAGTTGTTTGGTTGAGTCGCTGCTGAACAGCTTTGGAAAAACCTCTCTTACCAGATATCCCGTATCTTGATGAGCCGCCAAGTAGTAGCGTTCGCCCTGGTGTCTTATCGCTTTATAAGAAATAAGATAGGTACTTCCCTGAAATGATCGATGTAGGTGTTTGAGGCGACCCACAGGCAGTTTTTCAAGCTCAAGCGCCGGTACAATCTGCCTAAGAAATAGGTGTAAAAACCGTTTGGTGTCTTTTCCAGAAGCGCGCGCGGCGTAACTGACGACCTCTTTCTTCGAGCGGAGTATGACCACCGCTCGGATGCTCGGCGATATCGTTTCCGCTTTTGCCCGCCACGAAATTACTGAATTATCAGGGTCCTCGAGATCGAGACTATTAAAAACTTCGTTGTCGGCGCTGATGATCTGGCTCTCGACTTGCTTTACCCTGTCTTCGACCAGCAGAAGGATGGAGTACGCTATCGATTTTTCTCCGAGTTGTATCAGTTGCGCGGCGGTCTGATAGGCGAAATACCCCAATACGCAGGCGGAAATAACGATCGCAGGTAGCAATACGAAATAAACGACTCGAAAGCGCCAATGCTGCATAACGAACGGAGATTAGCACGATCGGCCCCGGGGCTCGTGGAAAAATAACTCCTTCTTTTTACAGCCCAATCTTTGGACCGCCTTTTTGCGCTGAACGGGTAAATTCTTCTATTTGTTTTGAAGCGAGTCCTTAGGTTTTCCTAGGCTGCGGTCCAAAAAAAAGTCCGCGCGCTTATTTCGTCTCTTTTTTTTCGTTGCCGCTCGACGTTTTCTGCGATGTTAAGGTTTAGGTGGGCGACGACGGCGTTTCTACCGCTTTGTCCGTCGGCTTCGTTTTGGAGCTGGATTTCTTCTTCTTGCTTTCGCTTGATTTTATAATCGGTATATCCAATTTATCCGGATTTTCTAGAGCTTCCCTTAATACTTCGTCCATTCGAGTCACAGGAACAAATTCCAGTGTTTCCCGCACCTCCTGGGGAACTTCCTCTAAATCGACGAGATTTCGCTCCGGTAGTATTACGCGTTTTATGCCGGCTCGGTGGGCCGCTAAGACCTTTTCCTTAATTCCGCCGACCGGCAACACCTTGCCTCGTAGCGTAATCTCACCTGTCATCGCGACATCGTGTCTAACGCGAATTCCGGTTAGCAACGAAACCAAGGCCGTCATCATCGTCAGTCCGGCGCTCGGGCCGTCTTTGGGTACGCCGCCCGTGGGAATATGGATGTGAACATCGCTTTCGTCTAGAAAATCCTCGGGTACGTGTAGCTCGCGCGCATGGGTGCGCACGTAGCTTATGGCCGCCTGCGCGGACTCCTTCATCACGTCTCCGAGCTGACCCGTAAGCTGGATTTTACCGGTGCCGTGCATGCGCGTACCCTCGACAAAAAGGATCTCGCCACCAACTGATGTCCAGGCCAAACCCGTCGCCACACCCGGCTCGTCCATACGTTCGGCGACTTCTGACGTAAACTTCGGGGCTCCGAGCAAGGGACGTAGATCATCCTCGGAGTTCACCGAATACGGACCCGAGTTACCTTCCGCGACTTTGACCGCCGTCGCTCGAATTACCGATGCGATTTGACGTTCAAGATTTCTGACTCCCGCTTCTCGCGTATAGCGGTCAATTATGACATCTATCGCTTGAGCACCTATTTTAAGGATTTTTTCGTCGATTCCGTGTTCATCGAGCTGTTTGGGGATTAGATGAAATTGCGCTATCGCCGCCTTTTCTCGACGCGTATAGCCGGGAATTTCTAAAATTTCCATACGGTCCTTTAGCGCCGGTGGTATGGTATCCGTGACGTTTGCGGTGGCGATGAACATCACCTTCGAGAGGTCATAGGGGATCTCTAAATAGTGATCCGAAAAAGTGTCGTTTTGTTCCGGATCGAGCACTTCGAGCAACGCGGCAGCCGGATCGCCCCTGAAGTCGTGTCCGATCTTATCGATTTCATCGAGCATGAAGACCGGATTTATCGTACCAGCCTTTTTCATCCCTTGGATTATTTGACCGGGTAGGGCGCCGACATAGGTCCTTCGATGGCCTCGAATCGCCGCTTCATCGTGTACACCACCGAGCGAGTTACGCAGAAATTTGCGGCCAAGCGCTCTAGCGATCGACCTGCCGAGCGACGTCTTACCCACTCCGGGCGGACCCACGAGGCACAAGATGGGTCCTTTTTTGTCTTTCTTGAGCTTTCGTACCGCAAGGTATTCGACGATCCTCTTCTTAATTTTTTCTAGCCCGGAGTGATCTTCATCGAGCACCTTTCGAACCGCCGGGATATTGGTCGTGTCGGTCGTGGCTTTCGTCCAGGGAATATCTAGAATCCAATCGATATAGGTGCGCACCACGGTATATTCAGCCGAGCCCACCTGCATCGAGCGTAGCCTTTTAAGTTGTTTAAGAGCGACGTTCCTCGCTTCACTCCGTAGATCCGCTTTTGCGATGCGCTCTTTGAGCATATCGACATCGCTCTGGTCTCCTTCGTCCTCGCCTAGCTCCTCTTTGATCGCCTTAAGCTGTTGCCTTAGAACATATTCTCGCTGGTTTTTTCCCATCTCCTCTTTGATTTGTGAGTTGATGCGGTCTCGCATTTTGTAGATTTCGAGCTGTCGCGTAAGAAGTCTTAAAACCTTCCGAATGCGTTCCTTGACATCGAGTGTTTCCAGCAGACCGGCTTTTTCTTCCACCGAGGCGTCGATATTGGTCGAGACGAGATCCGCGAGTTGCCCGGGTTCTTGTATTGAATCGATGAGGGAAGCGGCTTCTCGAGGAAGCTCGGGCATCATCTGAACGACCTGTTTCGCGATTTCTCGTAAACTCATCGCGAGCGCCTCACATTCGACGTCTTCGTGTGAGGTCTCGTAGAGGCGAGATACGCGAATTTTCATATATGGATCTTCTTGTACCACCTCTTCCATTCGTACCCGGACGACACCCTGCAAAATCAAGCTGTAGTTACCCGACGAGTGTCTCAAAGCCTTTAAAACTCTCGCGACCACTCCTACCGGGTAAAGGTGCTCTTGAGATGGGTCGTCGGTCGACGGATCTTTCTGGGCGAATATCGCAATAAACGGCTGACTATCGCTTTCGCGGTCTTCAACTAGGGCTACCGATTTTTCTCTGCCGACTTCAAACGGCGCCACGGCTCCAGGAAACAGAACGGCATTTCGAATCGGCAATAACGGAAGCACATCACCGACATCTAGGTTTTGATCATTAACGCCGATTCCTTTCAATAGGTCGTCGTCCTTACTCATCCTATCTCGCCTTTTTTCCCGCAGCTTGTTTTGGTTGTTTGCCTTTCTTTCTACCATAGTCACGCGGACAATAACGCGCAAGGTGCGGGTGGAGACCTACACGCGTATCCATAAGAACTGTGTCCGTATGCGGCATATTTTTTAGCGCTTTTTTTGAATCGCGTCTCCGCAAAGCGGAACTATAATGATAGCCTACAACGATTCGATATCGCTACTGCGTTTTATGGCAGTAACGGCGGCGCATCGCGATTTGTTTATCGCTCTGCGATCTGGAATGTTTCAGCTTCGGTTGACCTCAACGTTGTCAAAACGTTGAGCGGAGCGCGAAAAAAGCGATGAAAGAAGCGCGTGCGGATTCTTTTTCTGTATCTTTGCTTCGTGCATTCTAAATGCGGGCCAAAAAAGTATGCTCGCGCTATCTATCGCGAGCGAAGCGTTTTATGCCGACGGAGTTTCTACAACGTTTAGGTTAACTCAACTATCGGTGCTTTGTCGAAGCGAACCACGGCTAAGCCAGAAGCACCTAATGAATTCGATTACGTTTCAACCCGTTGGAGGTATTGCGGGAGAGTGTAAGAGAAGCCAGAAATCGTGTGATGGGTCGTGTTACCGATCACTATTTGCGATTGGAAAACGAGGGTGCCTTAATCTTGTGAGTAACGACCAGCGGTTTTTAGTGATAATATTATCGTCGGAGTCGAACGCGGGTCTGAGACCCTGATAAAAGATATTTTACGACTCGAATCGATAGAATAGAGCGATTGATCAGACCACCGCTTGAAAACCGGTAAGGTGCATCTTCGCAACCACGCGTTGAATAGTTCCATTAGATCTATTGTAAGCGTTCAGGGGGGCAAACAAGTCGGCGGCCAATTCGCCCGTAAAACCGAGCGCGCCTGCAGGGCCGGCGAGGATGGTACTTGC
>JAFGIB010000043.1 GCA_016929805.1 Deltaproteobacteria bacterium
ATTTCCTAGAACAGCCATTTTAGCCATCTATAGGGTGTAAGTTCTTACTTTTTGGCTCGGTATTTTGGACAGGTTCGTTCGCTATCGATACGTAGACCTTATCCTGTAAAATCCATAACTTGTCCAAAAAAGCCGTTAATTACGTGGGCCGCGTAATGCGATCAGACCCGTTTTGGACAGTAGTGATCTTTGGCATAACTTCTATTTATGCGAACTTGGGTTACGGACCTCTAGCAGGTTAACGGCGGGCGCTACAAGTGCGGTTTCGTGCGGTTTCAGGACGGACTTCCCGGTTTCGGGACGGACTTCGGAACTTCGGAAACCCATCGGATTTCATCTGTCGGTATTTATTATCCGTCATGCGAGGGCTCGTCAAAACCGATTGATTTCCGATTTTCCGAAGTCCGTCCCGGAATACTTTCAAATACAACCAGTATTTGCTTGGTCGCCGAATAGCCCTGTAATACCGAATACCTTCGCGATCCATTCGCGAAGTGGTGATTTTTTCGAGCCAAGGACCTCGGCGTCGAGGCTACTCATGTTGATTTGTGTTCCGCACATAGTATACGCGTTAACAGTTGTTGATTTTGTCGACGTTTTTTACTGAAACGCTGCGAAGGCTGGTTCAGCGTGACGATAACCCGTCGTTTAAGCCCGACCGACAAATTTGGATGAGTTTGAAGGAGCGTTGGATAGCCGTAGAATCCGAGGGCGACGATAAACGACGAACAGCAGGCGCGGTATCGGAACCCTTCGACGGTAGGCAATAGGAGTCAAGCGTGGCTCTCAAGAAAAAAACCAAGAAAAGGGAGCCAAAACGAACGGCCGACGTCAAAGCCCTTGACATATCTATTGAGATTCCAGGGACGGACGGGAAAGACGCGACGCTTTTCCCCGTCGTCGGTATCGGCGCGTCGGCCGGGGGACTGGCAGCATTTGAAGCCTTCTTTTCCGGTATGCCGGTGGACACCGATCCGGGCATGGCCTTTGTCCTGGTACAGCACCTGGCCCCGGACCATAAGAGCATCCTCACCGACCTCATCCAGCGCTACACCCGCATGCGAGTCTTCGAGGTCGAGGACGGGATGGCGGTAAAACCCAACTGCGCCTACATCATTCCGCCCAACCGCGACATGGCTTTTCTGAATGGCACGCTTCAACTGATGGAACCGTCTGCACCGCGCGGGCAGCGCCTGCCAATCGACTTTTTTTTCCGGTCACTCGCTCAGGACCAGCGCGAGCGGGCCATCTGCGTCGTACTGTCCGGCACTGGTAGCGACGGTTCCCAAGGCTTGAGAGCCATCAAAGGCGAGGGCGGAATGGTCATGGTCCAGGATCCCGCTTATACCGAGTATGACGGCATGCCGCGCAAAGCCATCGCCACCGGTCTAGTCGATTTTGTACTGCCGCCGATAGAGATGCCTGCCCAGCTTATCGCATACGCGACTCGCGCCTTTGGTAAGCCATCGATGCCCTTGGTTCCCCCGCCGCCCAAGACCGAAAACGAGATCAAGAAGGTTTTCATCCTGCTGCGCGCCCAGACAAACCACGACTTTTCCCAGTACAAGCCGAGCACCGTCCACCGGCGTATCGAGCGACGCATGGCCGTCCACCAGATCGAAACGATGGACGGATACATCAAATATATGCAGCAGACGCCGGCGGAGGTGAACGCGCTCTTTCGCGACCTCTTGATCGGGGTGACGAATTTTTTCCGCGATCCAGCCGCCTTCGAGGCGCTCGAAGAAGAGGTTATCCCCAAGCTTTTTGCCAACAAATCCCCGGACTCTTTCATCCGCGTTTGGTCGGCGGGATGTTCATCCGGCGAGGAAGCGTATTCGGTCGCTATCCTCCTACAAGAGCGCTTGGAAGCGTTGAAGCAGAATTACAGAGTGCAGGTCTTTGCCACGGACATCGACAGCCAGGCCATTGCCACGGCCAGAACCGGTCTCTATCCCGCCAGCATCGCGGCTGACATCTCGCCGGAGCGGCTGGTGCGATTTTTCGCGGCCGAATCCGACGGCAGTGCGTACCGCATCCGCAAGGGCATCCGCGACATGCTGGTCTTTTCCGAACAGGATGTGATCAAAGATCCGCCCTTCTCCAAGCTCGACTTTATCAGTTGTCGCAACGTCCTGATTTATATGGGAACGGACTTGCAGAAAAAGCTCGTTCCGCTTTTCCACTACGCGCTGAATCCGGGCGGTTTCCTCTTCCTGGGAACATCAGAGACCGTGGGCGAGTTTAGCGATCTATTTACCACGCTCGACCGTAAGATGAAGCTATATCAGCGCAGAGAAGATCGCGGCGGCGTGCAACGCGCGACAATGGGTCGCTTTCTCCCGCCCATGACGTCGCCGGATTCGATTTCCGTGAGGTCCGTCGGACAGACGGCCAGCCCCGGAAGACGGACGCTGCGCGAGTTGACCGAACAAGCGCTCTTGCAGCAGGTCGCCCCGGCTGGCGCGCTCGTCAACGGCCAGGGCGATATCCTTTATATCCACGGCCACACCGGTTTATTCCTGGAGCCGGCGCCGGGCGAATCCGGAATAAACAACATCTTGAAAATGGCTCGCGAAGGATTGCGGCGCGACCTGACGACAGCGCTGTACAAAACCGCGGCCGGCCAAGAGGTCGTACGCTGCCCGGGTCTGCGGGTTAAGAGCAACGGCGACGTCAACACGGTTAATTTGACGGTCCGTTCAATAGCTTCAGGTTCAGCCTCGACAACCGAGGCGCCTTTGTTTTTAGTCATCCTAGAGAAAGCGCCGGCCCTCGACGCTGAACAGGCGCAAAAGACAGCGGCCTCGCAAGACGGCGCCGGGAGCGATGTCCGCGACGCACCCACGCTATTCGACGCGAATACGAATGCCGATCGGCGGATAGCGGTTCTCAAACAAGAACTTCAGGCTAAAGAAGAATACCTTCAAGCCGCCAACGAGGAACTAGAAACCTCCAACGAAGAGCTCCGATCCTCGAATGAGGAGATGCAGTCGGTCAACGAAGAATTGCAGTCCACGAACGAGGAATTGGAGACCTCCAAGGAGGAACTGCAATCGGTCAACGAGGAACTGGCCACGGTCAATACCGAGCTACAGACCAAAGTGGCTGATCTATCGCGCACCAACAACGATATGAACAATCTATTGGCCGGAACCGGCATCGGTACGGTATTCGTGGATCATCAACTGCGCATCATGCGCTTTACCCCGGCTGCTACCCCAATCATCAACCTCATTTCGAGCGACGTTGGAAGGCCGGTGGGCCATATCGTCTCCAATCTGGTGGGTTATGACCGTATTGTGGCGGACACCCTGGCAGTGCTGGACCACCTGATTCCCAAAGAGGCGGAAGTGCAAACCCGGGCGGGCGCGTGGTATACGATGCGCATCCTTCCCTATCGTACGCTTGATAATGTGATCGAGGGCGCGGTGATCACCTTTGTTGACATTACCCAGATGAAGAAGACGCGGGATAAGCAGCAAGAGAGCGAAGCGAAATTTCGCGGGCTCTTCGAAAACACGAATTCAGCCGTGGCGTTGCATGAGGTCGTGCTGGATGAACAGGGCCGACCGGTAGATTATATCTTCCTGGAAGCCAATCCGGCATACGAACGGTATACGGGATTGCGCGTGGCGGATATCGTGGGTAAGCGCGTAACCGAGATATCTCTCGATGTCGAGAAAACCCGTTTGATCGAGACTTACGGCAAGGTGGTGCTCACGGGTGAGCCGGCGTCTTTTGATTTATTTTTAGAACCGAAAGAGCGCTATTGTCGCGTCACGGCCTATCAAGTAGGACAAAACCGGTTCGCATCGGTTTTTGTGGACAGTGACGATTGTCGCCCTCAAGACCGAACTCGGACCACGAAGAAATAAGCAGTAGTCGAAACATGATAGGGGGTGGGGGAATGAAAAACGCTGATCTGAATAACGGAAGAAGCGAGATCGCTAACACTACCAACTCATTGACGCATCAAGAACATGCACTGCGCGACCTGGCAGTAGAAAAAGCCCTAAACAGGTTCTCTCAATCGATAGAGAACATCGAGACGTTCACCCCTGATAGCGTCCGGGAGATGCTCCACGAGTTACGGGTACATCAAATAGAACTGGAGCTGCAGAATGAAGAACTGCGCCGGGCGCAGGAGGAACTCGACGCCGCGCGAACGCGCTATTTTGACCTCTACGATATGGCGCCGATAGGCTACGTCACCCTGAGCGAACAGGGATTGATCCTGGAGGCCAACCTCACCCTGGCCGGCTTGTTGGGCGTGGATCGGGGAGCGCTGGTCAGGCAACCTCTGACGCGGTTCATCCTCAAGGAAGACCAGGATAGCTACTACTTTCATCGAAGAAAGCTGCTTGAAACCGGCGAACGGCGGTTGTGCGAGCTACGGATGGCGACGAAGGACGGAACGGAGTTTTGGGCGCGGTTGGAAGCCAACGCCGCGCGGGACGTTAAAGGCGTCTCCATCAGTCGCTTGATGATTAGCGACATTACCGAGAGCAAACGGGCAGAAACGGAACGCCAGCATCTTCACGCCCAACTTCTTCAATCTCAAAAGATGGAAGTCGTCGGCCAACTCGCCGGCGGCATTGCCCATGACTTCAATAACATCTTAGCGACGATTATCATGCAACTCGATTTCCTTCGGATTCGACCCGATGTTACGCCAGATTCATTGCAACGGACCGTGGGCGAACTTCTGCAGTCGGCCAATCGAGCCGCGAATCTCATCCGGCAATTACTTCTGTTCAGCGGCCGGCAACCAATGACGCGTTCTCGGAACGATGCGAACGTCGTTATTCTCGAACTGACAAAACTCCTTGAACGTCTCATCGGCGAACAGATCACGCTGGCCGTTGAGCGGCACGAGGAGCCGCTATGGATCGATTGTGACACGGGTATGATAGGACAAGTGTTGACGAATTTGTGCGTTAACGCTCGCGACGCCATGCCAAAGGGCGGCCTGATGACAATTGCGATTCATTCGGTGGAGCTCGATGCGGTGGCACTCGAGCCTCATAGCGCCGTACTGCCAGGTCCATTCGTCTGCCTGAGCGTCTCGGACACGGGCAGCGGAATGGAACCCGCTGTCTTGGCGCGCATCTTCGAGCCGTTTTTCACGACCAAGTTAAAAGACAAGGGTACCGGCTTGGGTTTGTCGACCGTCAACGGTATCGTTGCCAAACACGGAGGCTTTGTCGAGGTAGAGACTCAGTTGGGCAAGGGGAGCACGTTTAGCATATACCTACCGCAAGCAGCGCGGCCGGTTCCCGCGCTCGAGCACGACGGCGATTTGGAGAGTGTGCGCCGTGGACACGAGAGCATCTTGTTTATTGAGGACGAGGATGCCATGCGACGGATGGCCGTATACTGCCTGCGCGAGCTCGGCTATCACGTGACAGAGGCCGCTAACGGCGTCGAGGCTCTCAAGATTTGGGAGCGGGAAAATGGCGCGTTCGACCTTTTGTTCACCGACATGGTCATGCCTGGAGGCATCTCGGGGTTGGACTTGTGCTCGCGATTGAAGGAGAAAAAGGCGGGGTTAAGGACCATCATCTCCAGCGGTTACGGCGTCCAGGTTATCGACGATAAGAACGTCGCCGCTCTGGACCTAACGTTTCTGCATAAGCCCTATAATATTACCAAGCTAGCAACCACGATCCGCTCGTTGTTTGACAGGAAGCCGTAAACGCGATTCCGGGACGGACGTCGGCAAATCGGAAATCAATCGGTTTTGACCAGCCCTCCCGTGAAGGATGAATAGGTATCGACAAATGAAATCCAATGAGTTTCCGAAGTCCATCCCGAAACCTTTATCCTTCCAGGAGATTCTCATCGGTGACGAGCAGCTCTTGCATGCGTTGAAGCAGGGGATAGAGCGTTTGTTGGTCTTTGGCAGGTAGAAGGGGACGGAGGCAAAAAACGGATTCGTAAGCTTAGGGGACGGGGTAAGTTTTTGGTGAGTTTTTAAAAAAACCTAACTCGACCGATAAAAGCTTACCCCGTCCCCCCAATTCGTGCATTATCGAACTGCCTGTCGAGAGGCTGCGCGTTAATAGGTTCTAAGGCTTATACAAAAACGCGACATCGCTATTGACTCTGGTCGCCGGACAACGATATTACGAGGCTCCTTGGCGAGAAGATCAAAGCGATGACCAAATCCGAACTCGTTGAAGCCGTCGCGGAAAAGCGTGACATCAGCAAGAACCAAGCGGAGTCGGCGGTCAACTGCGTCTTTGACGCAATGTTCGCGGCATTAGAGCGCGCCGAGGGCGTCGAGCTACGAGGCTTTGGCTCTTTCACCATTCGCAAATACAAGCCTTATAAGGGTCGTAATCCAAAAAACGGAAAGGCAGTGTCGGTTTCACAAAAGCAGTTGCCATTTTTCAAGGCTGGTAAGGCGCTCAAAGCGTTGCTGAACGATGGCCAGCGGGATAATTCGGAACGCGAGCGGGTGCGGAGACAACGGGATCGATCGTAACGCATTCTTATTCCATCAATGCGACTCGCGTCCGGCCAGACACCGAAGTCTCCAGCGGCGATCGGTCTAAAAACGACATGCGGCCCGTCTAAGATCCCTTTCGTCCGCCCTGGTCGCAAGAATCGCGCGGGACTTTTACTTGATGTCGCCCTTCAATCACACGACGCGTTCGCTCGAGCTCCGCGGCCAGCGACTTCTCGTCAGGTAGCGCCATGCGATACTCGGCCGCTAGCACCTTGTTCGGCAGGCCTTCGAGCGCGTAGTGTGCAACGTCAGCATCTTTATGAGCGCACAGGACGAGACCGACAGGCGGGTTTTCATTAGGTAGGGTCCAGTGCTCACGCGCGTAGTTAAGATAAAGGTGCATTTGTCCCGCATCTGCATGCGTGAACTTGCCGAGCTTGAGGTCGATGACAACCAGGCAGCGCAATCGGCGATGATAAAAAAGCAAATCTACTCGATACCACTCATTTCCGACGCGCAACCGCCGTTGCCGCCCGATGAACGCGAAGTCACCCCCAAGCTCGAGAAGAAAGGACTCAAGCTGTAGCACCAACGCCGATTCGAGGTCGTTCTCCGAATATTCGTCCTTGAGACGGAGGAACTCGAGAACATAGGGGTCTTTTATCTCAGCTTCCGGTGTTATCGCGTCCTCTGGTTTCGCTACTCTACCCTTACGAAGCAACGCCGATTTATTCTTGGACAACAGAGCGCGCTCGTAGAACTGGCTGTCGATCTGACGAGCAAGCTGCCGCACGGTCCAGCCGCCTCTTATCGACTCAGCTTCGTAAAAGGTACGCGCCTCCGGGTTTTCCAGTGAAAGGAGCTGGACATAATGGGACCAGGATAGCGGAAAACATCTCCCCAGCTCCGAAAGGTCATTAGAGGAAAGTACAGACGCTGTCTGGACTTTTTCGGTAATGCCGGCTTCGACGAATTGTCCAGACGCTGTCTGGACTTTTTTCTCGCTATCGCACGGGCGCCGTCGGCGCGATAAGAACGGTGCCTTGTCACTGTATGCAAGGTAGAAAGCCCGCATCTGAAAGAGGTTGCTACGTCCAAATCCTCGACCAAAGCGAGCCGATAAGTCGGCCGAAAGTCGAGTAATGATCGCTTCACCGTACTCAGCTCGCTTCTCGCCACTCTGTTCGTGTTCAACGATTCGCAAACCAATTGCCCAGTACGTAGCCGTCATGAAAGCATTGACAGTACGGGCCGCCGCTACTCGAGCTTCCTCAAGAAGGCCCGCTATATCGGCAAGGATCTCATCGTAATGTTCGATAGTGAGATCCTTCCCAAAAGAGGTCGTTCTTCGTTTAACCATTTTCGCTCCCCGACTTACGTCGCCTCGTATCTGGCTTTCCGCGGTTACCTCCAATATTCACCCCCAACTCGCTCTCAAGCAGACCGACAGCGAATTCCGGTATCGCTTCATAGCGTCCAACGCAACCGATTCCTAGGCGCGTGTCCTGGGTCAAATGAATATGGTTCTTTCTATCGGAAGAGCGATCGGCCATTGCTACGACCTTTCTTATGGCGTAGGCATAAAAGCGGTTAACCTGTACCGTGATAGCTAAATAGTGTCAACTTACGGATTTGATGTAGCCAGGGCGCTTTTCAACTCTCATCGCCGAATAAAAGTGCGACCAGGCTGGCTTGACCGTTATACGCCGCAGGAAGAAGAAACGATGGACGAAGTCAGACTCATAGAAAAGCTACGATTGATCGAGGCGCTATTTGCAGGCGCGACCACCGAGGGAGAAAAGGTCGCTGCCGAACGTGCAAAAAATCGAATCCTCGAGCGGATAAAGCAATGGGAAAAGGAGGACCCTCCGGTCGAGTTCCGGTTCTCGATGCCGGATATGTGGTCACGCAAGGTCTTTGTTACCCTGCTCAGGCGATACGGCATCAGGCCGTATCGGTATAGCGGCCAGCGCTACACCACGGTGATGGCCAAGGTATCCAAGCGCTTTGTCGATGAAACCTTATTGCCCGAGTTTCAAGAGTTTTCGAAAATTCTGAGCGCGTATCTCTCCGAAGTCACTGACCGCGTGGTTTCGCAAGTCATCCATCAGGACAGCTCGGAAGCCGAGGTCGTACACAAACCGCCGCAACTCGCGTTTGCGGTTTTCAACGACCCCAAGTCGACGACCGATAGCGAGGCCAAAGAAATCGAACCGGAACAGCAGACGGTGGAGCCACGGGACGATTCCGAGCGTGCGATCAAGTTGAAGCTCAAACGCCAAAAGAAGAAAAAGCGCAGGCGTCGCTGATGGTTCTGTGACGGCGGTGATAGAATGACAAAGAAAAAGAAACCGAACCAGAAACAACAGGCCTGGATAGACGCGCGAAAGCGACACCGTCTATCGCACGCTCACGTCCAGATGGCACGCGAGCTCGGGATGAACCCGAAAAAGCTCGGCAAGATAGATAACCACGATCAAGAGCCGTGGAAGATGCCGCTCGCGCAGTTTATTGAACACTTGTACTTCAAACGCTTCGGCGAGGAGCGGCCGGATGTAATTCTTTCTATCGAGGATAAGATTCGCAAAGATGAAAAGAAAGCGGCTGCGTCGAGAGGCTAAGCGAACGATGCGGCAAATGGAATCGGTCAGCTTCCACCAAGGAAGCCGTATTTGACTGTGGTAAGCTGATTATAGAGCGCGTTTTAAGTCTCGGAGTATAGCTATCGTAAGATAGGGGGTCGGTAATGCCGGTAAGCCCAAAAACTGAACTCAAAGTATTCATCTCACACCGTGACAGCGTCTGTGACGAATGCAAACAGCAACTCGGTCGTCGAGCATGGATTCACTTAGCCGAAGGAAAGGGCGCGCTGTGCTTGAGCTGCGCAGACCTCGATCACCTAGAGTTTCTTCCGACCGGGGATGCGGCGTTGACCAGACGTGCGAAAAAGCTCTCTGGATTGAGCGCGATTGTTCTTAAGTGGAGCCAGGCGAGAAAGCGGTACGAACGCCAAGGGTTATTGGTCGAAGAAAAAGCGTTAGAAGAGGCAGAGACGAGCTGTTTAGCCGATTCTGATCGCCGTGCCTCACAAGCCGCACGCCGAGCTGAGCGTGCAGCCGAACAAGATCGAGAGTACATAGCGCGCTTTGCGCAAGCGGTGCGCGAACGATATCCTGGTTGCCCGGCCGGGCGAGAAACCGTAATCGCCGAACATGCGTGCCGTAAGTATAGCGGCCGGGTGGGTCGAAGCCGTGATGCAAAGGAGTTTGATGCTCGCGCGATTGATCTGGCGGTTCAGGCGCACGTCCGACACGCCGAGACGAATTACGACGAACTACTAGGCCGCGGTTTCGAGCGACACGAAGCGCGCTTCTCAGTAGAGGATCGCGTGAAGGTCGTGTTAGACCGATGGTTTCGCACGGTTTAGAACGGGATTACTGGCAAGACGCTCAAGGCGTTGCTGAATGGAGAACCGAGGGCTAGAACGAATTAGGATTCGGCGCATGGTAGAGCAGCTTGACCTTTTCACACGTATGCCGGTGCCGGTGCTTGAAACCGCGCAAGCTCCGGACGAACAACCGGTTGATGTAGTGTCGGCATCGGCGCAGGTGCTGCCGGAACAGACGGACCTGTTTGGTGACCGCTGGCTTCGCGCTTCCGCTGCGCACGATGCGCTTCGGTCATTCGACCTCGAGGGTGCGGCCGAGGCTCTGGGTAAGGCGGTCATGCTCTACCCAACCGACACCAAGTTGCTGCAGCGGGCAGAGCTGGTGTCGAGGCTTGCGGATAGGTTGCGCCAAGAGAGCCGCAACGGCAAGTCGTTGGCCGAGGCGCTCGCGGCAATCGAAGCGTTGGTTCCCGCGTTTCTCGCGGCACAGTGGCATCGACGCCTCGCCGAGTCGATGGAAGCAGAACGCGGTACCGGAGCGACGTTCGACGGCGTTCCCGCAGGGCTGCACTGGCTTCGCGCGGGCGATGCTATCCGTGCCGAGCAGTCGCTACGTTCCACGGTCGCGAACGCTCCTACTGATTGTAGAATGCGCGGTTATCTCGCGGATGCACTTGCGGCTCAACAACGTCTTTCGCAGGCACGAGTCGTTTACCGCGATGCTCTCAGTACAACGCCGTGGGACGTGGATTTCACGAATCTAGTCGACATTGCCGTAAGGGACCTGCCGCGCCTCGCGAAGTACGAATACGAACTACCTAGCGCTCCGGTCGAATGGTCCGCGTCGGTAGGTCTGATTGAGGGTGTGTTCCTTCCCCCCGTGGTCGATAACCGCGACTGGCTCGATCCAATGGTACTCGAGCGCCTCGTGCCGGGACTGCGGTTCTTCCGCTGGCTGGTCGCCGAAAGAGCCGCGCGCGACAACGAGCAACGCATCGCGTGCCGGCGCGAAATGAAGGCGTTGAGCCCAAGCTTACTCAAGCGCCTACTGCAGCCGGAACGCTAACCGTACGCATGCAGCAGTCAATCCTGTTTGGTGATATCGTCGTAACCACATCGGGAGAAAATCGAAGTCCGGTATAGCGGTATCTCACCATTTGCCTGACGGATCAACCATGGTGATCATCACCATAGTCGCGTATCGTGAGGTCATAATGACCTCACGCGATCACGAATTCTACCGTTGTATCCTATACAGCCCAAACGACCGAGCACACTGTATCGCGGCACGCCACGCAGAATCACTATGATGCCACCTGACCAAGCAGCGTACTGCTTCACAACCGAGCAACCCGTTTCGCGATCATTTTATATATTGCTTCATAGCTGGGCGGTGGGCCCTTCTGAACGTTCTTGCCATCGACCAGTACCGAATCCGAGATACCCCACTGCGCAACCGAGTCTCTCGCCGAGGTATCGATTTCCTGAAATACAACCTTATCGCCGAACTCAGCAGCCGCGCGTTTTGCACGCTCGTAAACCAGGTTTTGCGCGAGGCACCAACCGTTGACGTAAGCCGTTACGGTCACCTTTCCGGCAACACGCTCGGGCTGCTTGCCGGTTTTTGCATACCATCGGGGCGGCTTTGCATCTTCGGTAAAAGGCTTGAATAGCAATACCGAGATACCTTGGCGATCGGCCTTGCGGTAACCGTGCTTCTTGAACCATGAGGCTTTCATCCAAAACGGAAGCCAGACACCCCACGCCGCCATCCCCTTTGCGCCAAGCTGACGCGCATCTTGCTCCGCGGCGGCAAGCAACGCTCTGCCCATGCCGCGTTTTCGAAAATTGCCTCGCCCCTGTTTGTATCCGTGTACGTGGATGCAATATATGAAGTGTCAGTTTTCAGCATGAAGGGACCACTTGAGGGTTGTTTTTTTCACCCTCAAGGGACCACGTGATTTTCAGGGTGATGGGACCACC
>JAFGIB010000044.1 GCA_016929805.1 Deltaproteobacteria bacterium
GAGCCGGCGCGAGGACGAAAGCCGGTTTTACGGGATGAATTGGCCGCCGTCGTAGTCAAACAGCAGTACCCCTCTGAACGGTTACGTAATTTTCGATCGAGATGTTTAGAATCATCAGAGAAGCGCTAATCCGAGCAAGAGCTACGCCGCGATGCGGCGTGGATCGGCCGCCGGGCGCGGTTCGCGCCGCTGGGATAGGCTCTAAATAGACTTCGCCTTAATCCTGGCCGAAATCAACATGTAGAGGGAAAATAAGGCGTCTTCTTCGGTCAAAGCGGCGTCGGGTAGGGTCGCCATGCGGCAGAGTCGAAAGTATTCGCGGCCGTCGATACCGAGCAATGTCGCTTTCGCCAGAACGCCTTCGCCGGTTTGAGGACCGGAGAGCGATTCTAGTAAGTCGGCGAGACTCTTGGTTGCTCCGCGGATAGCGTCGCCGTAAGCGCCGTTGCGAAGATTGGTCTCGATCGCGACGATCGCGCCCGCGTCCGACTCGTTAGACCATAACGGCGCAAACGAAATGCCGTCTTTGTTCCGGCTCCTGCCTTGGGGAGGCACCGTGGCTCTGCGCTCGACAATAATCGGTTCCGGGATAGGGCTGCGCGTCGAATCGGCAATCAAGCGATCGCGCGCGGAACCATCGGTCGCAAGGTCGTTCTCGCTGTCGCCGCTTGCACGCGGTGGAGTGGAACTCGGCCTCTCGCGACCGACTGATTCGGCGACCGAGGATAAG
Source organism: Deltaproteobacteria bacterium (assembly GCA_016929805.1). Classification (GTDB taxonomy): domain Bacteria; phylum Myxococcota_A; class Polyangia; order Polyangiales; family JAFGIB01; genus JAFGIB01. The sequence goes on from JAFGIB010000044.1 coordinate 731, forward strand.
CGGGTGACGATGCTATCGTCCTCAACGACCTTCTTCTGCGTGACCATTTCGTACTCGACGATGGGATGGCGTTTTAGTAGCGAGTGAATCACGAGTCTCGTAATCGTTTTGAGCGTCGGAAGTACGCCGATACCCTTTATAGCCGAGGAACGAAATTCCGGAGCCCCCACTCTGTTGAGCAACGAGCTCATCTCCTCAACGCTTAGGATGTTGTCTAGATCTTGCTTGTTGTATTGAAAGACGAGGGGAAACGACTCGATCTCAAGGCCAATGCTCGCGAGATTGTCTTGTAGATCGTCGAGCGATTCCAGATTTGCATCGCGACAGGCGGTCTGACTGTCGGCGACAAAAACGACGCCGTCGGCGCCGTTGAGCACCAGCTTGCGCGTTGCCGCGTAGAAAACCTGGCCCGGCACGGTATACAGTTGTATCCGTACCCCCATTCCGTGCACTTGCTCGACATGCAGCGGAAGAAAGTCGAAGAAAATGGTTCGATCGGTCTCTGTCGCTAAAGAAACCAGATCCCCCCGTCGATCGGGACGGACGGACGAATAGATGTACTTTAGCGTTGTTGTTTTTCCTGATAACCCAGGACCATAGAATACTATCTTCGCCGAGATTTCCTTGGAAAGCGGGTTTATTATCGACATAAAGGTAGAATAACAAATCCGCGGACGAAAAGTTGTCTTTACTGCAACGAACGGAAATCGTAAGCGTTCAGGGGTCAAACAAATCGGCGGCCAATTCGCCTGAAAATCCGAGCGCGCCCGCAGGGCCGGCGAGGATGGTACTCGCTGTACCTCACGGTTGTCGGTGGAAACTTACGAAGCGAAGCGGACGCGAGTCCGCGAAGCTGTATGTCTCCAGCGAAAGTACGCAGGGTCCGTAGGACCCAACCCAAGTACGCCGGCGCGAGAACGAAAGCCGGTTTTACGGGATGAATTGGCCGCCGTCGTAGTCAAACAGCGGTACCCCCCTGAACGGTTACCGGAAATCAATCGCGCGGATAATACTTTCTCGGCCGGCGGTGACATAAGAGAGGATCGCGGTTACTCGATACTTGATTCCATTTCTGCACGCATGTACAGTACCAGATATGCCCCGTACATCGGATTCTTTTCAGCGCTTTAAAGGAAAACGAAAAGCCCCGTGGGACGCTCCTCGAGGGATCCGCGAGGTCATTGAGATGTGGCAGGATGACGCCGCTTTTTGGCGAAACATCGTGGTTCACGAACGCCTGCCCGCGATCGAGTCTGCTTACGCGCCCTTTCCCGAAATGCTCGCTGCGCGGTTACGAGACGCGTTGATTAACCGCGGCATCACGCAGTTATACGTCCATCAATATCGCGCTTTTTCATTGGCGAGCGAGGGCCGCGATATCATCGTGTCGACGCCCACGGCGTCGGGAAAAAGCCTCTGTTATAACCTGCCGGTGCTTAACGTTTTGGCGGAAGATCCAAAGGCCAAGGCCGTCTACCTCTTTCCGACCAAGGCGCTTTCGCGCGATCAAGAGGCGGCGTTGCGCGGCTTGATGCGGGACGCGGGTTTAAGCCACGCGGCTATCACCTATGACGGAGATACCCCTGCAGACGCGCGCCGCGCGGCGCGGGAACAGAGCGGCGTGGTCATGACAAATCCGGATATGTTGCACACCGGAATCTTGCCCCATCACACGAACTGGGCTCGTCTGTTCTCGAACTTGCGCTACGTGGTCGTCGACGAGATTCACTCCTATCGAGGAGTGTTCGGATCTCATTTGGCGAACGTCATTAGACGTCTTCTACGTATCGCGCGATTTCACGGCTCAGATCCGGTTTTTCTTTTTGCCTCCGCGACCGTTGGTAATCCGGATGGCCACGCTTCACGAATGTTGGGCCGTCCTGTTACTTTGGTTGATCAAAACGGTGCTCCCGCTGGTCCTCGGCGGTGGTTGATCTACAACCCTCCGGTGGTCAACGCCGAGCTGGGTATTCGCGCGAGTTACATCAAAAGCGCGGTGCGGTTGACCGGAGATCTCGTGCGCGCCGGGGTAACCACGCTGGTTTTCGGTCAGTCGCGCAACAACGTGGAAGTCATGCTCAAATATCTACGAGATAGGTTGGCGCGAGATGCTGTTGATCCTGAAACCATTCACGCCTACCGTGGCGGCTATCTGCCCGAGACTCGGCGCCGCATCGAAAAGGAGCTGCGCGAGGGATCGATTCGATGCGTTGTCGCGACCAACGCGCTTGAGCTCGGTATCGATATCGGCTCGCTGGACGCCGTGGTTTGTGCCGGCTATCCGGGCACGATTTCCGGCCTGTGGCAACGCTTTGGTCGAGGTGGCCGGCGGGGAGGCGAAAGCTTAGCGATTTTGGTTTCCTCCAGCGCGCCTCTCGATCAATACGTGGCGCGGGAAAGGCGCTATCTCTTGGGAGCGCCCGTCGAAGAAGCGCGCATTGATCCCGACAATATCGAAATCCTGATGCAACACCTGAAGTGCGCGGCGTTCGAGCTCAAATTCGAGAAGGGAGATGTTTTTGGGGATATCCCGCCTGATTTATTGAGCGAGGCGCTGGAGCATCTGGTGGCTAAAAAGTTGGTGCATCCCGAGACCGGCAGCGCGGGCAGGAGGCTTTACCATTGGGTCGCCGATGTCTACCCGGCCAACGGCGTCTCGTTGCGGAGCGTTGGCGAGGACAATTTCGTAATTATCGACCGGGAACACGACCAGGCGATCGGCGAAATGGATTTTCGAGCCGCGCATACCATGCTGCACGAACAGGCGATCTACCAACAAGGGGGCGAGCAGTACCAGGTCGAAACGCTCGATTTTGACAACCGCAAGGCCTTTGTTCGCAGGGTGATTCCGGACTACTTTACCGATGCCATGACCTATACCTCGGTCAGCGTGATCGAAGAAGAGGAGCAAATCGAATTCGAATCCGGATTATTGGCGTGTCGGGGAGAGGTCAGCGTGGTCGAAAAGGTGGTAGGTTATAAGAAGATCAAATTCCATTCGCACGAAAACGTGGGATACGGAGATGTCGAGCTGCCCGAGATGCACATGGAGACCACGGCCTTTTGGCTGACCGTTCCCGAACGGGTCGTACGCCTGCAAAGGGTGGAGCGGCCCGCGGTTATCGACGCGCTCATAGGGTTGGCGCACGCGCTTCATACGGTTGCCGCGGTGGGGCTGATGACCGATCCGCGCGACTTGGGCTACGTGCTGGGAAATCGCACCGATCCGGATGCGCCGCCCTCCAAAGGCCGCGTCGACGCCATGCTCGCGCAGGGCCCGGGGTTTGATCCGACGATTTTCCTGTTTGATCGCGTTGCTGGTGGTATTGGGCTCGCGCCCAGATTGTTTGAAGAACGCGAGGAGTTATTGCGACGAACTTACGAGCTTCTACAAGGCTGCGACTGTAAAGAGGGATGTCCCGCTTGTGTAGGTCCGCTCGCGCGCGAAGCCGCCGATTTGGATCCCCCCTTTTCGCGTAAAGCGGTCGCGTTGGAGATTCTAGCTAGTCTCGGAACATCGGCGACCCATTGAAACGAGCGATGAACCTGAGACGCAAACTCGACAAGCTGAGAGAGAGAACCGAAGCACGGGTCGCGACAAACCCGGCTGAAGGCGACGTTCGGCCGGCTCTTGATGTTTCACCTCCCGCAATTCGTGCAAAGGCCGCTTCTTCCGGCGACTCGTTTTCCGTTGAAAAGGCCGACCGGATCGCGCGGCTTCGCACCATGATCGGCCGGCTTTCCGAGAGCGCCTCCTCGCGTTACGAACAGCAACAGGCTGAGAGGACAGCGCCGAAGTGGGAAAGCTTAGCGGGTAGAGAGATCGAGACCGAGCAAGGGTCGTTTCATCTCATCGAACAGTTGCTTGATCCCGGGCACTGTCACGGCAGGGTTCCGGTACGCACCGCCCTTGAGGTGGATATCGAAGCCCTGGCGAAATTGGCGCTCGAACCGAGGATGAAGGAGAGCGCGCTCGAACGACTGGTCATCGTTGATACGGAGACAACGGGTCTCGCGGGGGGTACAGGCACGATACCTTTTCTCGTTGGATTGGCCTGGTTCGAGGAGGGAGCGCTTCAATTGGAGCAGCTTCTGCTGAAGAATCTGAGCGACGAAACTCCGATTTTATACCGAATAGCCGAGCGGCTCGCCTGGGCAAGCCTGATCGTCTCCTATAACGGCAAGAGCTTTGATATTCCGCTGTTGCGCACCCGATTTATCTTAAACCGCGTAGCCATGCCCGAGCTTCCGCCACATCTCGATCTATTGCATATCGCCAGGCGGGTGTTAAAACCGCGACTCGACGATCTCAGGCTGGCCCAAGTCGAACGGCAGGTTTTAGGCTTTTACCGCGAGGGCGACGTCGAAGGCGGCGAGATCCCCGACATCTATCTCAGGTTTTTGCGCGGGGCGGACCCGGCGATTTTGGCGCCGATTATCGAACACAACGCCAACGACGTGATCGCGCTCGCGGCGATTTTAGGCAAACTCACCCAAAATTTTGAATCGGTTCACCTTGCCGATGACCCGCGCGACCACCTCGCCTATGCCAAGGTGGCTTCTCGAGCCAAGGACCACGAACGCGCTTTAACTTTCGCCCGGGCCGCGGCGCAATACAGCGGTAGCGCCGACGTGGCTTGTGACGCGTTGATTCTGACCGCCCGACTAGCGCGAAAAAACCGAGACCCTCTCGCGTCGGTACAAGCGCTGCATCAAGCGTTAGAAGCGGCGTCGGATCCCGAGGCGGCTTCTCAAATACACTTGTCGCTTGCCAAGCTATACGAACACGCTTTAAAAGATTTTCCAAGCGCGCGCCGCCACGCTTTAAATTCGGCGCAAGCGGAGGGAGAGTCGAGAAACCTCAGGCGTTTAAAGCGCATTGAAAAGCGCATGCAGGAAGGAAAAGATCGCTCGTGAGATCGGTTTACGCGTCGCTTCGTGAACCTGTTTTTGTAATCTCATTACTGGCGGCGATCTTCCTCTTCTCGCCGGGGCCCGCGGTACCCCAAGCGCGGGCCGCGAATCAAATCGTGCTGAGAATCGCAACCGCTGTCCCGCGCACGGCCAGCAGCGCGCGCTACGCTAAAAAAGGAATAAAACGTCTCGAGCAACTCACCAACAACCGAATCACGGCGCGGGTTTATTGGGGCGGGGCCGCGGGTGATGAAGAGACGGTACTTAGAAAGATGCGCTTGGGCCAGGTCGATGCCTCCTACCTTGGTCTCGATATTATTCGCAACTTCGTTCCGCAAGCCATGGTAATGGGCGCGCCCCAGACTTATACGACGTACCAACAAGTAGACGCGGTTCGGGAGGCGCTTACGCCGGAATTTAACCGGATAGCTTATAGCCGCGGATTTATCATTCTGAGTTGGGGAGACGCGGGGATTCTTCGTATTTTTTCCGTCAAACCCATCAAGCGTTTGAAGGATTTTGCGCGCATGCGCCCCTGGGTTTATCGGCACAGTCCATTGCTGAAGCAGTTCTATCGGTTGATTGGATGCTCGGGCGTTCCCATCGGATTGAACGACGTGTACTCGGCGCTACAGAGCGGTTTGGTCGACGTCGTATGGGGCTCTGCTCTAACGACATCGCTGATGCGCTGGCACGTAAAAACCGAGTATGTATCGGAACCGACGGGGTTGCTTCAAGGCGGGGCGGTCATCACCCGAAGGTTTTGGGATACCATGGGTGAACGCGATCGAAAGGCGATTGTTCGGATGGTGGAGCAAGAGAGAGAAAAACTTCAGGAGGAGATGCGTGACGTGGATGATGCCATGTATAAAAGACTTCTTAGGCGAGGGATAAAGCCGGTAAATTTCGAAAGAACCGACGAATGGCTGGCTGCGGGTAAGCGCCTTCGAGAAAAAATGGTCGGGCGACTCTACAGCCGAGAGATACTGTCCCGTGTGGAGAAAATAATCGCTCAATACCCGGATAGACCAGGAACCCCTGAAAGTTTCCGCTAGCGCAAACGGTAGTCCTTTTGCGAGTAGAGCTCATGTAGAAACGGCGTCGATAGTCGGTTTATCTTCTTGACGATTACCCTTCGGCACAGCTGAAGATTTCCGATTCCAGATAGCTCAGCGTAAAGAACGGTATAATTATCGCCATCGGAACGATAAATGCATAAATAGACGGTACCATTGCTGCTGCCACCGGAATACCCAGTGTCAGAGCACAGATAGCCAATGTTAGGTTACGAACATTTTTGCTGTTTTTCTTCATTTTTTTCGGCATTGCTTGGCTCCTTTCTTTAGATGATCTCAGTTGACCAAACGATGTCATTATTATATGTTACATATATAACTGTTACAGTTAATGATGTCAAGATTGCTCGGTCACTTTTTTTAGAAAAAAATGTGTGCAGGCGCCGTACGTGACCCCAAGGCTAAAGAATTGACGAACTCATGACTTCGCGCTCTTTATTGAATCGCTGATGATCCCGCGATTAGAACACAAGAGGCCAAAATGAACGGTTCGACAGAAGAGACAAAGGGCGAGCTTTCCGCTGACTACACCATAGACGAGCTCAGTGCGAAAACCGGAGTACCAAGCCGTACAATTCGTTTCTATCAGGCCAAAGGAGCTCTACAACCTCCGATCAAGAAAGGTCGCGTTGCGTACTACGGAGAAGAGCACGTTGAAAGATTAAAAGTCGTGGCAACGCTACAGGATCGGGGTTTGAATCTGCGTGCGATTTGTGACCTTGCCAATCAGATCAATAACAGAAATCTATCCGTTTACGAATGGCTCGGGCTCGAGGAGAGGATACAAGCGTCCTGGGCCGAGGATGAGCCAAAAATAATGAACGAAAGCGAAATTCAGGAGTTCGCGGGTTCTCATTTTCGTCCAGGGTTGATCGCGGATCTCGAGAAAATCGATCGGCTTAGGCGAGAAGGGTCGAAGCGGCCGGCGTCCTTTTTCGTCCCGAGCATTGGTTTATTGCGTATTTCGCTCAAGCTTGAGGCCGGCGGCGTCGATCTCAAAACCGGTAAAGCCGCTTCGGAATTGATGAAAAGAAGGTTGGGTAAAATGGCGGACGAATTGATCGCGCTGTTCGTCCAGCACTTCTTTCCCGAAGGAGACGTGGGGCAAGTTGACACCCAAAAGCTAAGCCGTTCGATTCAAACGCTTCGGGAGATATGGTTCGAAAGCACGCGTCTTCTTTTCGCGCAGGAAATCGAGCGCGCGATTCGAGAGAGCTTCGAGCGCGGCGATTTCCTTAAAAAGAAGCGCCGCCGCCTTTAACCTTCTCGCGAAAGGGTGGATTTTACGGTACTCGTTCGACCAAGCGCGCGTCCGCTTGATTGTTGTGCCGTATAAAAAAAGGGGTTAATATGGTAAGGTTATTGCCTCATTCCAATGCATTTTGGAAGGAAGCGAACGCTATGGCCGTACCAAAGGAATTTGTACATCTCGTCGAAAAGAACGCCGATCCGTTGTCAAAAAGATGGGTAGAGGTCGTTCGATCTCATGAAGGAACACCCACCTACCATAAGTATAATGAAAGCGCTCTTTACGCTGCGGCGCTTGATGTCTACTGCCATCTCGGAAAGTGGTTAAACGAGGATATGAGCAAGGACGAGATAAAGCGAATTTATACGAAATACGGCGCGCAAAAACGAGCGGACGGTTTTGCGCTTTACGAGATAATCCAAGCTTTCATCATCTACCGACGCGTGCTTTGGTTCAAGGTCGAATCCGAGGGTTTGCTCGATTCGGGCGGCGACCTGCGTCAAGCTTTGGATTTAAGTAATTACATTATCGTCTTTTTTGACCGAGCCATGTTTTACGCGTCGCTCGGTTACGACAATGGTCTCGTGGCGAGAAAAAATAGGGCATCGTCGCCGATTGTGTCGTAGTCGCGTTTTCGATTGGAATGACCGACCCGGTGGTCCTTTCGTTCGAAAGCGAGCTTTTGCCGAGTCACACTTCGGCCCACTTCGGGATCACAATGTCACGGCCTGTGGTCGCTCATTTCGCCAAGCTATTGAAAGTAGTCGGGCTCATTGCCGGGTCGCCATTTGATGTTGCAGCCGATGCCGGGCTTTTGGTCGATCGATACCACTCGGTTTTGCAATACCGCGTCCATCGCGGCTTTTAGATCAGAGCCGGTTATGGGATGCGCGTTTCCGGGACGACTGTCGTCGAACTGGCCGCGATATACCAACCTTCTATCTCGATCAAAGAGATAGAATTCCGGCGTGCACGCCGCCCGATAGGCTTTGGCCACCTGTTGTGACGCGTCGTAAAGATAGGGAAAGATATAGCCCGTTTTTCGGACCTCCTCTACCATCTTGTCCGGCGTGTCCTCGGGATACTTTACGGCGTCATTCGCGTTGATGCCTACGATCGCCACCCCCTTTGTTATGTATTCGTCGGCAACCTCGGCGAGTTTGAAGCGGATATGCTTTACATAAGGGCAGTGGTTACATAAAAAAATTACCAAGAGCGCAGGGGCATCCTTAAAATCATTCAGGCGCACAAGCGCGCCCGAGCCGTCAGCCAGCTCAAAATCGGGAGCCTTTGTACCGAGCGCCAACATGGTCGATGCAGTCACGGACATGTTTCATCTCCTGGGTTATTTAGCTAGATATACGACGCCCGGGCCGCCGTGCCAAGCTACAGCGCGTAAACCTTAACGTTGCAAAAAACGTCGAGCGGAAACGCGAAAAAAGCGATGAAATAAGGTCGCGCGGAACTTTTTTTAGACCGCAGCTTAGTGCGCTCTAAGTGAGGTTCAAAAAAAGTGAGCACGCGCTTAGTTCGCGCTGCTTTTCGCGAGCGAAGCGCTTTACGCCGACGGATCTTTTGCAACGTTAAGGTAAGTTTCACTCCGGAGCCGAACGGATTGTCGTCTTTATCTCCCTTACCCCTTTTTTACCGTGGCGCCCACGCGCGCGGCGAGGCGGCGTAATCCTTCGTCGAATATCGGTTCGGCGACAAGCAGACTGATGACGATTACGCTCGACCGCTCATAGTCGAAAAAATATCCCGGATAGACGCAAACCTGATCCTTATTCAAAAAATCCAACGCCCACTGCTCGTCGCTTTCGATATTCGGAAGCTTGAGCGAGGCATACCAGCCGCCTTCGAGGTGAAACAAACTCACCGGCCAATCCAGATCGCTTAGGGCGTCGAGGTTGCGTTTGGTCCGGCGGCGTATCGCGTCCGAAACCGGCTGATAGATTTTTAATATTTGAGGCACTGCAAGCTGTATTGCGGTACCGACCGAAAGAAAGGTATCCGCGATGAGCTCGAGCCGTTCGCGTGCTTCCTCGGCCAAGGTTTCGGGACCGCCGATGCATATCCAGGCGAGCTTTAGCTGCGGCAGCGCCGCGAGCTTGGAAAGTCCAAAAAGCGCGAAAACCAGCGTTTGGTCCGATTCGAGCGCGCTTCTTACGCGCGTCCGGTCGTTTATAAGAGGGTAGCTCGAAAAGACCTCGTCCGAGATCAAGGGCAGCCCTAGCTTGCTCAGCGCATCCAGCTCGTCGCGCTTAAGAAACGAACCCGTCGGATTATTCGGGCTGACTACAACGATCGCCTTGGTTCGCCTCGTCAGCGCCGCTTCGACCTCATCGATCGCGATGTGCCATAGCCCGTCGTATCGCAACGGGTAGGGCTTGAGGCGAACAGCCTCCAGCCTTGCAAGGTGCTCGAATAGAGGATAGCTCGGCTTAGGGACGAGCAATTCATCGCCGGGGTCGCAAAACAACTTGATGAGATAGGCGTAAGCGTCGCTCGTGCTCGCGGTTAAAACGATGCGATCCGCGCTAGTCGATAAGCCCGATTCCGAGATATGGCTCGCGACCGCCTCGCGCGCGCTGCGTAAGCCCAGCGGATCGGGGCGATAGACGAGCAGATCACGATTGCTCAGTGCGTCTAGTAAAGCTTGCGCGTCGAAAGGCAGCCGAGCCAAGGTCGGGTTCGAAAGCGTGAGATCGATTATGTCGCGCTTTTTTTGCCGCTCTTGCTCCAAAGCGACGGTCAGTCGATTTGGTCCGCGATTCACGCCGCTGCGGTGAGAAAACAGGCGTTTAGTCATGATGTAGATCCGAAGACTACTTACCTTCCGTGGTGCAATCGTGCTGAAAACGATACCTTTCTCATTTTTGAGTTACTTGGGCAAGGGCACGGGCACGGGCACGTTTTTTAGTAACCGTTCAGGGGGGTCTTGCTGTTTGGCTACGACGACGGCCAATTCGCCCGTAAAACCGGCTTTCGTCCTCGCGCCGGCTCGTCAGGTACAGCAAGTACCATCCTCGCCGGCCCTGCGGGCGC
>JAFGIB010000045.1 GCA_016929805.1 Deltaproteobacteria bacterium
CGGCCCTGCGGGCGCGCTCGGTTTTACAGGCGAATTGGCCGCCGACTTGTTTGCCCCCCTGAACGCTTACAAAAAAAGTGAGCACGCCCTTAGTTCGCGCTATTTTTCGCGAGCGAAGCGGTTTACGCCGACGGATTTTTTGCAACGTTAAGGACAACCCGCGGGCGCCGGGTAATAACTATTTTAATAAAGAGATGAAATCGACGGCTTTTATTTTTACCGTTTCATCTATCTCGGGCAGATCGAAACGAACAAAGCCTTCACGGCTCCACTTCAAAAACTCGTAGCGCCGGTCCTCGAGGGCCCGGTGAAAGGTCGCCGTTATCTCGGCGGGCCGCGCGTCGGAAGTCAGCCGCTCAACTCGTATCTGAAGGTCGCTGAAGGCGACGGTGTAGCCGACACCCATGCGATTGCGAGGGTTTCGCTGCATCCGTTCCGACGCCAAAAAGAGAAAACCCTCGGTTGGTTTCACCCGTAAAGTGCGGCTGTCCAGGCGCTTGATTTCCAGGTCGCATGCGCCCGTGGCAAGCCAGCGGAGGTGCTTGGGGCGATTTCTGCCCGTGGCCGCGCGCAGCGTCGGTATATATCCCGCGAGCGCGTCAACCGGGGGGTTGATCAAGATGACGCTCTTTTCTCGCACCGCGGGGCTGTCGTCGATGGAGCTGTCCGCGCGGGCGATCATCCGGCCGATATCCGCCGGACCACGCGCTCGAAAGGGGAGCATCGAGGGAGCGAGCAGCAAATGTAAAAAGATCAACGCGCCCGCGACAACACCGACGCCGCGTTTGCCGAGCGCGGAGCGGGCAAGCCACTCTTCGTGATCGAGAAAAGCCGCGATGAACCGCGCGAGCACTGCCGTAAGGCCTATACCGATAAAGAGCAGCAGCCGGTCATGGGGAAATTGCGCGCAGGCCGGCAGAGCGGAGAGCAGACCGCCGCAAAGCCAGAAGCGCGTGGTATTTTCCCGCGCGATAACAGGCCAAATCGCGAGAGTCACGGCCGCGAGCGCGAACAAGGCCCAGGCCATCACGATAAAAGGTAAAAAACGCGAGAGCGCCGGGTAGAATTCCCAAAGGTCCGTGGGAGGAACAGCGATTTGGCCGAGCAATAGAATAGGCAAGCGTTCGAGCACGGCGAGCACATAGGCGGTCGGTTCGCGCACCGGGTCGATGACCAGCCCGGAAGCCCGCGCTCCGTAACCCATGAGGTAGTAGAATCCGGACCAAAGCAGCACGACCAGCGCGTAGGGAGATAGATGAATCAACCCCTTTTTCCATCCACTTGGGTCGATAAATAACGCGTAGGCGAATAGATAAGCGCAAATCCCAAGAGAGATTTCCCCGGCTCCCAGCGCCAGCGCAAAGACCAAAGGCGCGGCTATCGCGCTCGCCCCGCAGCCCTGTTGTCGGGCTCGGTGGTAAAGCAGCAACGCCAGCAAGGCAAAGGTAAAGGCGACCAGCGCGCTTCGGTTCGCCACCCACGAGATCGTCAGTCCGTGCGCGTCGTCCCAGGCGAACATCAGCAGCGCGAGGGCCGCGGTCCAACGCCCGGTGGTGTGGAAATGCAAACGGATATAGAGGTTCCACAAGACGACCAGCGCTACCGCGAACCACGAGAGGTTTTGTAGATGCATGAGAAAAGGCGTCTGAGGCCACAAGTGGTAGTCCAGCCAGTGCGTGAGAACCGTAACCGGGCGCCAGAACGCCAACACCAACCCGGGATCGGTCCACCAGCCGGTCATACCCGTCTCCATGAAAGAACGCGCGAGCTTTTCGTCTCCCTTCGCCCATACGAACAGCTCGAACGGATCGGTGGGGATGTCGGGAATATCGCCGACGCCGGTTAGTACGAGCTTGTGATAGTAGTCGTCGGCTACCAGGCCGGTGGTAAGCGATGAGGCGGTTAGCGCTAAAGCGATCAATATGATCAACGTGCTTGCGTACGGGCTCGAAAGCCGGTTGATTAAAGCGGATCGCATCGGTCGCCCGCTGTTCTAGCATACGCCTTCGGTCCGCGCTCTTTCGCGGATGCGATACGGGTATTTGAGGCGTGTCGCTCGCTATACGAGCTCGCCGATGGATTTGGTTACCAGCCGGCCGGATTCAAAATCGTAAAACGACACGAGTGAAGCATCCGCCTTGAGCTCGGCGGTTTTTTCCGACGAGAGCGTTTGGCCGAGCGCTTTGAGCGCGACCAGCGAAAAGGCTCGAATGCCAGCGTCGGGATCGGCTAGCGAGGCGAAAAGTAGGCCCACACTCGATAAAAATGGCTGCTTTTCGACCTGGGCAACGCGAGCGACCGCCCAACGCGAGCCCAATTCAAAGGGCTCTTCAGCGAAAAAAGAGGGTAAGAGCCGAGCGTATTCCTCGATCAACGGCGGGATAGCGTGAATCACCTCGGCGATCGCCTCGGGACCATTCCAGCAGACGCCGCCTGATTCATCGTTCATCAACCATAAAATACGGCGTATAAACCGCCGAACACGTTCCGGATCTTTTGCGAATTCTATCGGCGCTACCCAGCCCAAAGCCTCTATCGCTCGCCAGCGCATCAAAGCGCTCGGGTCGAACAGCAGCGAGGCCAGCGGTCTAAACGGATTGCGATCTTGACGCGCCCAACGCTTTATAGCTATTTCATCGCGCGCGGATAAAAGCTCGCGGATCGACTCTTTGCGCTTGATGTTGCGCGACGCTCTAGCTGATCGTGCACCGCTGTCCATGGGCCATATTCCAGCGTGATTTTACCGCCCTCTTGCCGCCACTACGTTTTTTCTTCCGACTTTTCCGAGACCCTTGTGCGATGCCTCTGGCTTTTCGCGATGGCTAGCTGATACTTATCCTTCATATGATGAGTCGCCGGCCTTCCGCACACCCCTTTTCCTTGGCTCGGGCGACACAGGTGCCTGCACCAGCTCGCTTGATGGCCAACCATTGGACAACGCAGCACGGTGTACTTTTTTAGCGCGCGTTTTTTTCCGGTTTTCGCCTTGAGCAAACTCGTTTTTTCCATATTTCCTCCTGACTCACTACCATATGTCTCGGTTGTCCTTTGGCTCATATTCAAGAATCATACCGGCTTGACCGAAGGCGCATGAGAAATCAACGGCGTCGAAAAAATCCAATCTACTTATAGTTTCATCAGGGGAACCGGATGGTTCCGGCCGCATAATTGCGTGAAATACCGCGCAATTTTCAGGTAACGCGAGTAAAACATATCAAGCGGGATGTTATTTGATATTGGATGTATCCGCCGCGCATCGCGTAGTAAAACAGGGTTGAACCGAGACATTTATGAGACAAGATCGTGAAAGCGGGGTGGAGCTTTACTTTTTTACTCTTATGAAGCGTACGTATACCTTTACGTTGCAAAAAATCCGTCAGCGTAAACCGCTTCGCTCGCGAAAAACAGCGAGGACTAAGGGCGTGCTCACTTTTTTTGAACCTCACGTAGGGTGCACTAGGCTGCGGTCTAAAAAAAGGTAACTGTTCAGGGGGGTACTGCTGTTTGGCTACGACGGCGGCCGATTCATCCCGGAAAAACCGGCTTTCGTCCTCGGAAAAATCCTCGCCATAGAGTTGCTATGGCTGCGGTTTTTCCTGCGGGCGCGCTCGCGATCGCGCTCCGCGCTCGCGTCCGGTCTTGGCGGGTTTATTTCGAACAGCC
>JAFGIB010000046.1 GCA_016929805.1 Deltaproteobacteria bacterium
CGGCTTTCGTCCTCGCGCCGGCTCGTCAGGTACAGCAAGTACCATCCTCGCCGGCCCTGCGGGCGCGCTCGGTTTTACAGGCGAATTAGCCGCCGACCAGTTTGCCCCCCTGAACGCTTACAGTCGGGCGTATCCGCGGTCTACTGCATTTTCAAGGGCGTTTCGTCAGCGGCTCGCGACTTTTCCGCGACGGCGATTTCGCGTATAATTGTAGAAGAAAACGACAGATGGAGAACGCACCGCGCATTTTAGTAGTTGCAGCAGGTCAGCAGACAAGAGAGAAACTGGAGAGCCTTTTAGCGGGCTCCGAGGCGCAGCTCATTTTTATTCCGCAAAAGCCGGAAGCGGTGGAGGCCGAGGTTGGTCGAGAGGCGTCGCTTCTCCTGCTCGATTACGACGGTGATATCGAGGCTCACCTCGATTTCATCCGCGGCGTGAGCAAAAGCAAAAAAACCAGAGGACTGCCTGTTTTTCTTTTGGCGGACGACGATGACCGCATTATCAAAGCGCTTGAGGTCGGCGTCTCCGGCTTTATCTTCAAGCCTCTTAGAAGAAGTGAGCTTTTAGTTCGAATCGGCGCTATTCTCCGATCGCTCGATTTCCCCACTCCCGTCTCCGCTCAGGAAGTCGCCCTCGGCAATATTCTCGGGCTTACCCAGACGCTCGTATCGACCTTGGACTTTCAGGAGATATTATATACCATTGTCAAAAGAGTTGCCGAGGTGGTACGGGTTGATCGGGTATCGATCGTGCTCGTGCCGGATAAACCGGATGTCGGCTACGTAGTGGCCACGAGCGACAACGCCGAGATCACCCACCTGCGTTTGGATTTGAACAAGTACCCGGAAATTCAACACGTGCTCAACACCGGAAAATCGCTGGTGATCAATAATGCTGAGACCCATCCGCTGCTTGATGTGGTTCGTACATCGGTAACAAATCGACTCTCGGCGCTCACTTTGATCCCCATCGTTTGGGAGGAAAAGGCACTAGGCGTCTTTTTTATTCGCGCCGCGACCCATCAAGGAGCGCTGACGCCTCGCCAGATGTTTGTTTGTAAAGCGCTTGTCAACGCCACCGCGGTCGCCTTGCATAACGCCCGGGTTTTACAGAAGCTGCGAGAGGAGAGCCTGAGCAGCGCCAACGCTCGGATCGCAGTCGAGAACCGGCTCGAATCGCTGAAAAAGTACGCGGATATATTTGCTTCCTCGGGAGACGGGATCGCGGTATTCGGGCCCGATGGCCGCACGCTCTTAACCAATCCGGGAGTCGAGAAGATCCTTGGCTACCAAGAGCACGAGATGATCGGCCAACCGATTTGGGAAGTTATTTTCAATCAAGACAGGGAGGAGCTAATTGAGCTTTATAAACAAGTCACCCGGGGGGTCTCGCTGGAAAATCGAGACGTTAACGTCAAACGAAAAGATGGAGAGACGCGCATCGTTGAGTGTTCCTTTGCGGCGCTCAGCGATACCGGCGGGGCGATTTTGGTACTGTTTCGCGATGTGACCGAGGCTCGTATAATTAAAGACGAGCTCGTTAAAACCAAAAATTTTCTCGAGTCGCTCATCGATACCAGCATCGACCCAATTATCGCTCACGACCCTAAGGGGACGATTATCCTTTATAACAGCGCGGCCGAACGGCTTTACGGTTGGCGCGCCGAGGAGGTTTTACATAATATGAGCGTTAAAGCGCTCTATCCCGGAGAGGGCGCTCGTAAGATCGGCAAAATGCTGCGTTCGGATAAGTACGGCGGCGTCGGCCGTTTGGGTCCGATCCGGATCGACGCCAACAACGCCAAGGGAGAGGTTTTTCCGATCTCTCTAACAGCCGCGTTTATCTATGAAAACGGGGTACATACGGCTACTTTCGGGATTTTTACCGATTTACGAGAGACCGTGCGAGTGGAAAAACAGCTCGCGCGAATGCAACAACAGCTCGCCATCAGTGAGAAACAGTCGTTGATCGCGGAACTTGCCGGGGCGACCGCGCACGAGCTCAATCAGCCTCTGACCGGTGTGATCGGTTACGCCGAGTATCTGTTGCGCATGCTTGAAAGCAATAGCGAGCTGTCTCACGCCGCCGAGGTGATTCACCGAGAAGCCGAGCGCATGGCGAAAATCGTGCGTCAAATCGGCAAGCTCACCAGATACGAAACCCGATCTTACGTTGGTGAGCAGCGAATCCTCGATCTCGACCGGGCTTCTCGCGCCGATTCGGAAAATCCAAAGGAAGAAGAGCCATGAAGAAAGAGCGAAAACACCTCGTCTCGCCCAAGCTTAAACAGGTATTGGAGTCCGCGGTGAAACTCAACTGCGCGGTCAAGGCCGATATGCACGAGGACGAGGTCGTGCATGCTTACGTCGATAGTCTTAAGAAGCTTTTCCCCGATCGGCTATTTGCGGTTCGTCTGTTCGCGCCCAATACCAACGATCTCACGGTAGTGTACGCCACCGGTCGATTGCGACCCGAGGGGCGCAACGCCACCAATCTCACGCAGGAGGCGATCGAGCGACACGGGATCAACCTCAAGAAGACGGGGCTCGCGAGAGCGCAGAGCGTCGAACGCTATCCGCCCTTGTTTCTCGACGGCGTCGATGGATTTGATGTACCTATCATGGATAATGACATTCTCGCCGGGGTGCTTTCCGTGGAATATCGCGAGAGCGATAACCCGCCCCCGAACGATAAGCCGCTGATCATTCAACTCGCGTTACAGCTCAGCAGCGCGTTGCAGAACGTTATGCTCTATCGCCAACTCACCTCGCCGAACAAATTGCCGAGCGGATATATGGACAACACCACGCTGCCCATCATCGTGGTGGGAAGCAACGGCCGCGTGTTGTTCGCGAACCGGGCGTTTTTATCCGTGATATCTTCTCGCTTCGAGGATCTCATCGGCCAGGATTGGCTGAGCATGTTATCGGACACCGAGCGGTTGCGCATCTTGCCGACCTACATTTCCGCGTTGCGCGGCGACCCGACGCCGAATATTGAGGTTCGGCTACCGCGCAAGGAGGGCAGCTCTGTGAACATGGCCGCCATCACCTCTCCGATTGGCAGCAAAGACGGGGAAATCGAAGGGGTGATGTTCGTCTTCCGCGAAACCAGCGCCGAGAACCCGGCCGCGCTGCGTCAACTCGTGGCCGGCGTGGTACACGAGTTAAATAACCCGCTGACCAACATATCGGTCTACGGCGACTATTTGCTCAAAAAAAGTAGGAGTGAAGGAGCGGATGCGGGGGACGTGGAGAAACTGCGCCGGATCGTGGCGAGTAGCGATCGAATCCGAAATTTCACCCGTGATCTAGTCGCCTACGCCCGCCCGCCGAACGAAAAACCGAGCTTGAATTCGATCAACGAGATCCTCGATCAAGCGATCGTATATTGCGAGCATTTGATCGACGAAACAGGGGTGACGATCGACAAACGGTATCGAGAGGGGCTGTTAAAGGTGTACGGTGTGAGAGGGCAGTTGATACAGGTTTTCGTCAACCTGATCACGAACGCCTGTCACGCCGTGCCGACCGACGCGGGATTAATTATTTTAGAGACCCTGGCGCACGGATCCAACGGCATCGCGGTTCGCGTTATCGATACCGGAAGCGGCATACCGGAAGACAATCTGGAGCGGATCTTTGAGCCGTTTTTTACCACCAAAGGACAGGGCAAAGGTACAGGCCTGGGTCTATCGATTATTAAAAACATCATCGAACAGCACCGCGGAACGATCTCGGTCAGCAGCGAGGTCGGTTCCGGAACGACCTTTGAGGTGATTCTCGCGTGTCCTCAAGAAATCTTGGATGACTAAAAGAGGCGCCGCTATTAGAGCCTATCCCGGTAGGCTAAAAATAAAGTGGGGCGTCGTTGTCGAGCGATAGATGTTGATACAACTCGCCATCGGCGAACCCGATTCGTCGGTAGTAATCGCGCGTTCCCACGGCCGAAATAACCGCGAGCTCGCGAAATCCAGCCTGACGCGCGTACTCTTTTGCTATTTGAATCAACCGTTGCCCCAACCCGCGATGCTGCGCCACCTTGGCGTCGTGCTCTCCAAGGCCGAGCGAGGCGCCGTAAACGCGGATTTCTCGGATCAGGGCGCAGTGCTCGATCTCCTCGATAAAACCTTCGGTTTGCGGCAGCGAGAGTCTGAGAAAGCCGGCCAGGCGGTTGTCTGAGGTTACAAATTGTAAAAAGCGCTCTTCTCCCACGGAGGTTTGATAGGTCGCAACGCGCAGCTCAAGAGCCTGTAAATCAACGCTTTGGCTTCGGATTTCGCGAGCTCGGATCTCCTCGATCAGACTCCCCTGCGCGCGAAGCGCCCGCTCCGCGACCTCGCGCAAGTTGCTCTTCTTATTACCGGCCACGATATCGTTTGAGCTGATGTCGCGAATCACCCGGTTGAGCCGGCAATAACACGGCGTTTTTGCCAACGCGGTCTTAAGCACCTCGAGAAGCTCTTCGTCGGTATAGGGACGCCAGCTTTCTTTTTCAAAGAAAGCCATCAGCACGGTGTTTTCGACCAGGCTACAGGGGTAGATTTTCAGCTCGTCGGGCCGAAACTCCAGCTCGTCGAATAGACGAATAAAATCCTGCTGATCCTGTTGTGGCGTCGACCCCAACAGATTCGCCATCCAATGAAGCAAGATTTTAAATCCCGCGCGGCGCAACAGCCGCACGGCGCGTCGCGTCGCCTCGACCGAGTGGCCCCGCCGATTCAGATCGAGAATAGCATCCGAGAGGCTTTGGCAGCCGATTTGTACCTTGGTGCATCCCAGACGGCGCAACCGGACAACTTCCTCGCGCGAGATATAATCGGGACGGGTTTCGATCGACAGACCCACGCAGCGGCAAAGCGCGCTCTGGTTCGCGAGCTGTGAGCGGCGTAGCGCGTCCCAATCGGTCCAAAGCCTTCCGTCGGGCTCGAGATTCTGCCTGCCGATAAAGCCGGAAGCTGTAAGCTCGCGGTTATATTTCGTATCAGCGGTGAACGAGGCCCCTTCGGAGAGGTACGGCGCGAGAGCGCCGTTCTCCTGCGCGCTTTGCTTGCGGCGATCGGCGCCGCGCCCGAAATCGTTCATCGCCTCGAAACAGCGGTGGATGAACCAGCGCTGATAGCCCTGCGGATAGGCCGACCACGTCCCGCCGGAAACGATGATCTCGGCCTTGTCCGTCGGATGTCCGATAGCGCGCAGAGCCGAGAGCCGATTGTAGGTTTGTAAATAGGGATCAAAAGCGCTGTCGATAGCGCGCTGAGACACGGGCTCGTCGGCCAAATAGCTTTTAGGCACGCGCACGTCATTGGGACAAAAGATGCACTGTCCGGGACAGAAAAAGGGGGCGGTGAACACGGTGATCGGCGTCACGCCGCTCAAGGTTCGTATCGGTCGAAGCTGAACCCGCTCGACGAACTCATGTTCGCTAATGGCGAAATCATATTGCCCGCAAAACTTGCGGTATCCCTTAATAAGATGGCTGCGCGAAAAAAGCCCCTTGCCGTCTCGAGGGTAGCGCCTGAGAATCGCGTTGAGCGCGTGCGAATCCATAACTTTGGAGCCCTCGGGGACCTCTGCGAGGGATACTTCGCGAATAATCGCCAGCAGCTCGTTTCGATAGGGAGTCGGGTCGAATAAATGCGACCTTCGCGCTGCTGTTTGACGCGGAACAGTCATGGGTCAACTATACGATCAATCGACGCGGCGGCAAGATTGCAATTTTGTAGTCGGCGCGGCGCACTGATGTCCAACATATAGGTCAGCGTGTGGAAGAGATTTCTAAATAAAATCAACTCGGGAGGGTTCTTTTCCTAGCGATCGAAACTGGCGGCCGCCGGCGTCTCGGCGCCGGTGCCGCCA
Source organism: Deltaproteobacteria bacterium (assembly GCA_016929805.1). Lineage (GTDB taxonomy): Bacteria > Myxococcota_A > Polyangia > Polyangiales > JAFGIB01 > JAFGIB01. The sequence continues at coordinate 5,859 of JAFGIB010000046.1, forward strand.
TTTTGTCGTTGCAAGATAGCGAAATCACACGCGGGTCGCGGCGGCACGGATCTCGCGTAACACGACCATGTGCACGCGAACAGCGCGAA
>JAFGIB010000047.1 GCA_016929805.1 Deltaproteobacteria bacterium
CGGCTTTCGTCCTCGCGCCGGCGTACTCGGGTCCTACGGACCCTGTGTACTGCCGCTTGAAACGTACAGCTTCGCGGACTCGCGTCCGCTTTGCTTTGTACGTTTCCACCGACAACCGTCAGGTACAGCAAGTACCATCCTCGCCGGCCCTGCGGGCGTGCTCGGTTTTACGGGCGAATTGGCCGCCGACTTGTTTGCCCCCCATAACGCTCACTTTTTTTGACCTTCGTACACCCCAAGAGAGGCCTAAAAAAAGTGAGCACGCCCATGGTTCGCTCTTTTTTTACGCGAGCGAAGCGCTTTAGGCCGACGGCGTTTTTGCAACGTTAAGGTAAATCTCCCACCGCTTTTTGCGCTATCCTTGGAGAAATGAGACTTGGTGTTCGCGAAGGATTGGGCGTGCTTCTTCTGCTGAGTTCGTTAGCAACGCTATTTTACGCGGTTTCGCTTCTTCGACTTCGCGATTACCTGGCGTGTATCATTCTAGTTCTTACGGGCTTGTCTTTATTGCGGGCGGCCGTGGAGCTATTGCGTCCGTCTATCGGCGAATGACTCGAGCTACGGTAAAAATAGGGATCGTTTGTCGGTCGATTCAACTATTGATATTGCTCAACGGCATCGGTTGCGACGGTCAGAGCGGATCGGTTTTCTCGGCAAGAGAGGGTCAACCGCCCGAAAGATCAAAGCTCGATTATCAGGTTGTATCCACGGTGGATGGGGTTGAGATTACCCTTTCGGATGTCGAACGTATCGCTAGAACAACGGCTTTGCCTCCCAGCGAAGCATTGGCAAAGCTTCAGGCGGAAGAACTCTTGGCGGCCGAGGCTAAAGAGCTCGGATTCGGGGATGATCCGACGGTTAAACACGCGGCCAAGCAAGCGGCTATCCAAGCCTTTTTAGCCGCGGAACTAGAACCGGTTGAGGTGACAAGAGCGGACATCGAAAAGGCTTATCGGGAGAGTCTCGACTCGTACCAGGTTCCGGAACGTCGCCGGTCGCTTCATGTGCTCGCTAAGGTCGACAAAAAGGCGGACGAAAGCGCGATAAAAGCGGGCGAAGCTTTCGCTCGAAAAGCGATTCGAGCCTTTCGTTCATCTGCGGATATCGAAGAGACTTTCGAGGGGCTAAAAAGGGAAAAATCCGATTTTTTTCAGATCGTAGCGGAAAGACTCGATCCGGTTGCTAGGAAAGGAGGTTTGGTGAAGGATTTCGAGGATGCTTTATTCGGCGTGTCAAAGCCCGGTGTCATCTCGGAGCCGGTGCGGACGATTTACGGCTGGCACGCTATCGTTTTGCTAGAAATCCTACCTCCTAAAAATAGAAGCATAGAGGATGTCGCCGATTCGTTACGCGAAAGAATCGCGACGAATAAACGCAAGGCAGCTCTAGAAAAATTGGTCAATCGACTGCGACGACATAACAAGGTGTTTCAAAACGAATCGGTGATTAAGCAGCTCTTGACGACCGAAGATCTCGGTTTGGAACGAGAATGAAAGAGAAACGGCCGCCTGAATTCGAACGGGATATGCAGACGAGTGAGTTCACGCTCATCCTACGAAGATTTTGGACGGCGATACCGACGGTAGTTGTGGCCGCCTTTGTCGACCAGGAAGGAGAGTGCATCGATTGCGTCTCCTCGGTAGAGCCATATGAAGCGAGGGTACACGCCGCCCAAATCATGTCGATCGTAGGGACAACCTTTTCGCTACGAGAAAAGCACCGATTCGGCGAACCGCACACCATTGAGGTCGCGACCTCAGAGAAAGAGCTGTGGGCGCGCAGAATCAACGACGAGTACACCATGGTGGCGGTGGCTTACCAGGGGGAAAAACGATCGCGGATGAAAAGAGCTTTGTTGCGCGCGGTTCGCGAGTTTCGCGATGAGGTGAACATCACCCGGCCCCCCTGGGAGCCGCCTGCAGACATTATTCAAGTCGAGACGCGATCGGCTACTGGATGGCAGTACGCCCCGGTTGCATTCACGGAGGAAGGAACACGCGTTGCAATAAGCGATGTTTTCGGGCGTTGGATCAAGTCCTCGGATATTGCAGGGCAGGATAAAGTCTGTTTTCGAATTCGAACCGAATTCGGCGAGGAGATGACCCTGATGCACGACCCAAGATCCGACGAGTGGATTTCTCTCTCCTGAGCCCTCATCTTCCGAGCGTACACCGATTCTTAGCGCAACCCTCGTCGGCGATACTGCCGATGCTGAGAGAGATACACGATCTTGAACCAGCGACTTGACAATAAAAAGCTAAACCTTAACGTTGATAAAAACGTCGAGCGGAAACGGGAAAAAAGCAAAGAGATAAGGGCGCGCGGAACTTACTTTAGACCGCAGGTTAGTGCACCATAAGGGAGGTCCAAGAAAAGTGAGCGCGCGTTTAATTTGCGCCATTTTTCGCGAGCAAAGCGGTTTTACGCCGACAAAATTTTTTTCGCCGTTACGGTAAACTCTTATTGCCCCGTTGCCCAAAGAAACAGGGTTAGATAGCATCGAAAACGTGAGCCGTTCATGTCCAGTTTGTGGTAAGAGGTATCCCGACAAGGTCGCGTTTTGCGGCTACGATGGAACGATTACCATTCAAAATCAGGACGCCGCTGATTTCGATAGTCGGTTAGGCCAGCGGCTCGGAGGATATTTGGTCGTCGCCCGCGTGGCTGACGGCGCGATGGGGAGGGTATACGAGGGTAGACACCCGGAGACCAAGGAGCGCGTCGCCATCAAAGTACTTCACGAGGACACTCTTAAGGATCAGGTTTCAATCGAACGATTCAAGCGCGAGTATGAGACCGCGAGCGAAATGCTGAATCCGCATATTATTCAGGTGCTCGAATTCGGCGATACCCCCGACGGCTCGTATTTCATGACGATGGAGTACCTGCAAGGAGAGGAGCTTAGAAAGCTATTGGATCGCGAGGGTATTCTAGCTATTGACCGCGTGGTTCGGATCATTTCTCAAGTCGCTGTTGCCCTCGACTACGCCCATTCGTTTGGCTTTATTCATAGAGATTTAAAACCGAATAACATCTTTCTATGTCAATCTCCCGACGGCGATGTCGTGCGTATTCTCGATTTCGGCTCGGTTAAACTGCAGATGGAGACCGGAGCGAAATTAACCGCTCTCGGCACCACGCTCGGTTCCCCTTATTATATGTCGCCCGAGCAAGCTCGAGGGGCTCTCGATGTCGATCAACGTTCTGACGTCTTTGCTTTATCCGCGATCCTATACGAGATGGTGACCGGCAAAGTGGCTTTTGGAGCGCCGAACGTGGCCCAGATATTGGTTAAAATTATGACCGAATCTCCGACGCCGGCGAGCTCGTTGAATCCCAACGTTCCTCAGTCGATGGATGACGTGATCGACAAGGGGTTGAGGAAAGATAAAGAGCGACGATACCCCTCTGCCATTCAGTTCGCGAATGCTCTTATTGAGGCTTTGGGCTTAGCCGGATCAGCCGCAAGTTGGGCGAATCGACCGCTGTCGGAGATCGGCGCCGCGCTGGGAGAAGCGGCGCCAAAGCCTCCGAAGCCTTTTGGAGCCGTAAGCGTGCCCCCGCGAATCGATAACCCTGAAAGAGAGGATTCATCGCTTCCCGCTTCGCCGCAACCTCGCGTTTCGCCTCCTCGAATCGATTCGATGGTAGACGGTGTACCGGTCTACATTACCCGTTCCGGCAAGAAAAGCATCAGCTCGTTTCTTAGTTTATTGCTGGTCCTAGTCGCGATAAGCGGTTTCGTGGTTATCGGCGCGCTGATTTCATATTTGCTAAGTTGAATCGTCTCGCAGTCGAATTCGGGACGGTTAGCCAACCCTTTTCCGGTAAGCGTTCAGGGGGGCAAACAAGTCGGCGGCCATTTCGCCCGTAAAACCGAGCGCGCCCGCGGGGCCGGTGAGGATGGTACTTGCTGTACCTGACGAGCCGGCGCGAGGACGAAAGCCGGTTTTACGGGATGAATTGGCCGCCGTCGTAGTCAAACA